>NZ_JAHHWP010000016.1:0-216035 GCF_018729305.1 Phycicoccus mangrovi
TTCAGACGAGCGTTAGCGTGGGCCACGAGAACCTCCGGGCGGTGTAGGACCTAGACAATCCACACCTCACCCGGAGGTTCTCCTCGTCGTCAACGCCTACGCGTCACCAACGTCCCGGCCGAGTACAACTAGGCGCACGGTCCGGGGAGGCTGGATCGGCCGCAGCGCGACCTCGGGCTGCTGCGGGGCGATGTCCTCAGCGCTCGGTGGCGGGTGGCGAGCCGGGCACGGGCAGGATCCCGTCCTCGACCGCCCGGATGTAGAGGTCGGTCTTGGTCGGCGCCGGACGACCGACATCGGCGTACTTGGTGCGTGCCCGCAGCAGGTAGGTCCGTGCGGTGTCCTCGGACACGTTGAGGCGACGGGCGACCGAGGTCAGCTTCATCCCGGCGGCGTAGAGCCGCACCGCTTCCATCTCCCGGGGCGTCAGCTGCGGCGTGAGCACCGCGTCCTCCGCCAGCACGCTGGCCCAGTCGGGGGACAGGTAGGGCTCACCGTCGGCGACGGCCCGCACGGCCGACGCGACGGTGGCCAGGTCCTCGCCCTTGGAGAGGATCCCCGACGCACCGGCCCGGAGGCACCGGGCCAGAGCGTGGTGGCGGTGGTCCTGCGTGAACATGAGCACCGGGAAGCCGCGTGCCACGAGCCGCGTGACGTTCTCGGCCGCGTCCGAGCCGTCGTGGAGCTCGACGTCGAGCAGGACAAGGTCGATGGGCTCACGGACCCGGTCGAGGAAGGCGGCCACGGTCGTGTGGACCGGCCGGAGGACCGCCGTCGGCAGGTGCCAGCGAAGTCCGTGGGCCAGCCCGGCGAGGATGACCGGGTGGTCGTCGACCGCGCCGATGCGCACGGATCCCGTCCCACCCGTCGCTGCGTCTCCGGCCACCCGACCACGGTCCCAGCGGGACGACGGCGCCGGCCCGCGTGGGCTCACGATGTCCCCCCTTCTGATGACGTGGTCCCGGCGGACCCCGAGACGGTCAGCCAGAGCTCGTCCGTCTCCTGGTCGAGCGCGAAGGCGTGGCCGTCCAGCGCGTGGTGGACCTGCTCGGGGTCGACCGCCCGGCGCGGGCCGGTGGCCACGAGGGTGCCCACCGACCGCTCGTCGCGCGGGTGCCAGCTCGCCGTCACCTCGGCGTCGGCGTCGCACGCGTCGAGGACGAGGCCGACCACCCGGGCGAAGGGGGCGGGGTCGACGTCGACATCGGCGGTGGCCGTGCTGCGCAGCGTGACCCGTGCACCACGGGCACGGGCCGCCCGGGCGGCGGTGGCCAGCCGGTCGTCGACGAGACCGGGGGCGACGAGGCGGTCGCGTGCGGCGGACTCGGCCAGCTGCGCTGCCCGACGGTCCGACTCGGTGAACACGTCCTCGTGCCAGAGGCGTTCCAGCAGGGGGATGACGTCACGCGAGAGCTCCGAGCGGCGCTCCCGGCGGACCGCGGTGCGCAGCGCTGCGACGTTCTCCATCCGATGCAGGACCTCGACCTCGGCCGCAGCCCGGCCGGCGTCTCGCCGCATCGACTCGAGGGCGCGCATGGCGAGGAGGGTGAGGGTCGTGATGAGGAGCGGCGAGGGGAACGCCTCAGGCACGGACAGCACCGCGTCGACACCGTGCGTCCACAGCCCCGCGGCGAGGAAGAGCGGGACGACAACCGAGTAGGACCACGCCAGCCGCTTCCGGTGTGCCAGGACGGAGACCACGGCGTACGGCAGGGTCGCGCCGAGGTACCACATGCGCCAGTCGACCGCCCCACCGGGCGGCGTCGCCCAGGCCAGCCCGCTGACCGCCGCACACGTGAGTCCCAGGCCGAGGACGGTCGATGACGTCCGGTCGGCCGAGCAGCCGGAAACGCCGAGCAGGAGGAGCCCGGCGAGGGCCCACACGACGGGAGGCCATCCCTCGTGGGTCGGCCAGAGCCACAGCTCCCGGGTCGTCGCCCACCCGAGTGCCCCGTGGAGGAGCGCCCACACGGTCGGAGCCGTGCGGACCACCGGGGTCCGCAGGATGCTCCCGGCCGGGGAGAGGGTGAGGGAGGGCAGATGGCCGAGACGGCTGTGCCCGGTGGCCTCGTGCAGGTCCTCTGGCGGCGCGGTGGCGCTCGCCGCGACCACGCTCCAGTCGAGCGTGACCGCCGTGCCCCGTCCGGGGATCGAGAGCACCGTCGCGCTCCCACCGACGTCGGCGAGATGGCCGGGGATCGACCGGGTGACCCCGAACCGGCCGTGCGCCTCTTCCGGTTCGAACCCCCGTCCACGGTCGGAGATCCGCACGCGCACCGATCGGTCGTCGCCCTCGACCACGAGCTCCACCCGCGGGACACCCGCGTGCCGCCGGACGTTGAGCAGCGCCTCCGACGTCGCGGCCGAGAGCGCGGCCACCACGGGATCCGGGAGCCCGGCGGGCAGGGTGGTAGACCGTCCCTCGACGTGGAGCCCCAGCCGACGCCCGGTCGCCCCGAGGTCGCGCAGCAGGGGGCCCGGGGTGTCGATGACGCCCAGCGCACGGAGCGCGTCTCCGGCCAGGGACCGGGCGGTGCCCAGGGTCTCGAAGGATGCCGTCCGCGCGGCGATGGTCAGCGCCCCCAGCACCTTGTCGTGGACGATCCGGTCCCACTCCTCCCGGATCTGCTCCGCGTGCCGCCGCGAGGCGGCACGGACGCGGGCCTGCTCGCGCTCGAGGTCCGCCTGCAGCGCCCGGGCGCCCGACCGCTCGAGGGTCCGGCCGTAGACACCGACGAGGCTGCTCCCGAGGACGATGACCCCCGCCTCCAGCGCCGCGACGAGGGGGCCCACGGCATCGACCCGCACGGCCACCCAGCCGACCCCCAGCAGGGCGAGGCCGACCAGCCGTCGCGACGGGCTCACGGTCGTCGTCGCGACCACGCACGACGCGACGACGGTCGGGGCGTTGAGGTAGGGGGTGCCTCCAGGGGGACCGCCGGTGTGCGGGCCGAGCCCCGCCACGACGTTCGCCACCCCCGCGGCGACGACGAACGCGCGGACGGCGTGGAGGGAGGTCGGTGAGGTCAGCGCCGTGGCTACCACCCAGAGTGCGGGGACGGTCGTCAGGACGAGCGTGGCCGCGCGAACCTCGGGTGACCACCACGGGGAGGTCAGGTAGGGCGAGCCCGCCGAGAGCGCGACGTTCGCCACGAGGGCGACGGCGGTCGAGCGGACCACGAGCACCCGGAACCACTCGGGCCGGTCCGCCGTGGGCGCAGCGGACCGGGAACGGAGCGTCGATGGCCTCCCTGCGGTCACCGTCGCCCCGCGCCCGATCCACCCGGAGCCCGACACGGACCGAGCCTGCCGCCCGGGTCGCCCGGACGGCAGACGCCGGCCCCGGCCCGGACAACCCCGGACACGGCATGCGGTGTCCGGGCGGGCCGGGCGGAGGATCGCCACCAGGCGAAATGGGGGGTTTGCGGGAGCCCGGCGGCTCGGTACGGTCACGCCATGGAGGGGTCCGGTGGGAAGGTCGATGCGCTCGTCGGACCGATGGTCCCCGACGCCATTCGGAGCGCGGACGAGCTCGCCGCCCACCTCACGGAGGCCCGGCGACGTGTGGGTCTGACCGTCCGGCAGCTCGCGCGTCGCTCCGGTCTCCCGCACAGCACCGTCGGCGGGTACCTCACCGGGCGCCACCTTCCACCGGCCACGCGGCCCGAGGTCCTGCTCGCGCTCCTCGCCGCTCTCGAGGTCCCCGTCCCCGAGCCGGAGGCGTGGCACCGGGTCCTCTGGCGGCTCGCCAACACCCGTCGCCCCCGGACCGACGGTGCCGCCGAGCCGTTCCCCGGGCTCATGCCGTTCGAGGCCGATGCGGCCCCCTTCTTCTTCGGTCGGGAGCAGGAGGTGACCGATCTCGTCGCGCGGGTGGACGACGCGGTGCGAGCAGGCCGGACCGGCTTCGGTGTACCGCTCGTCCTCGTCGTCGGCTCGTCCGGGAGCGGCAAGTCCTCCCTGGTGCGCGCCGGGCTCCTTCCACGCCTGGATCCGGGCACCCTGACGGCCGTCGTCCGCCCGGGGACGGACCCGCCGCGCGCCTTCGCAGAGGCGCGCGAGCGCCTGTCCGCGGCTCCGGCTCCCGCGGTCGTCGTCGTCGACCAGCTCGAGGAGCTGTGGACGCTCTCCGACCCCCACCTCGGCCTGGCGTCCCTGCGCGACCTGCTCGCCGGGTGCCCGGACGGCACTGTCGTCGTCGCCGCGCTGCGGGCCGACTTCTACGGAGCGGCCACCCGGCACCCGGTGCTCGCGGAAGCGCTCCGCACACGCCAGCTCGTGCTCGAGCCCCTCGGGGAGGCGGCGCTGGCCCGCACCGTCACCGGGCCGTGCGACCGGGCGGGGATCGAGCTCGCCCCTGGCCTGGTGGACCGGATCGTCGCCGACGCCCGCGTGACGGGGGGCGGAGGCGCCGTGAGGTCGCTGCCGCACGTGTCGCACTGCCTGCGGCAGATGTGGGACCGCAGAGAGCGCAACATCCTCTCGCACGCCCTCTACGAGGAGGTGGGGCGGATCGAGGGGGCGCTGAGCAGCACCGCCGAGGCGTTCTGGTCCTCGCTCCACGAGTCGGAGCGGCCGGTCGCGCGCGCACTGCTGCTCCGGCTCGTCGTGGTGGAGGACGGCGTCCCCCCGACGGCCGGCGAGGTTCCCCTCGAGGCGGTCCGGCACGACCCCGAGCAGCGGATCGCGCACCGGCTGTCCGTCGACCGGCTCGTGACCCTCGACGGCCACTCCGTGCGGCTGTGCCACGAGGCCCTCACCACGGCGTGGCCCCGCATGGCGGAGTGGATCGAGGAGGACCGCGCCGTCCTCAAGACGATGCGGCTCGTCGAGCGCGAGGCCGCCGAGTGGTCCGCCTCCGGCCGTGACGACGACCTTCTGCTCCGCGGGGCACGGCTGGAGGCGGCGGCGGCGCTCGACGCCGACGGCACGTCGCGCCTCTCCCCCCTGGGGGCGGAGTTCGTCCGCGCGGGCACGGCCGCGGCGACGGCCGACCGGCAGCGCGCCCAGCGGCAAGTCAGGCGTCGCCGGCGGTGGCTCGTGGTGACGTCGGTCGTGTCCCTCGTCGCGGTCGTCGCCTGTCTCGGGCTGGTCCTCGGGGCCCAACGGCTGCGGGTGGCCCGCGACGACGCCACGTCCCGCCAGCTGGCCGCCCAGGCCCGTGACCTGGCCGACCTGGACCCGGCGATGTCCGCGCAGCTCGCCCTCGCCGCCGGCACGACGGCGGACACTCTCGAGGGCCGGTCAGCGGTCGTGGACGCGGCGGCATCGCCGACGACCGTCAACGTCAACGGGCCGACCGGCCTGCGCTTCGTGGCCGCCTCCCCGTCGGCGGGTCTCCTGGCCTCCGCGGGCGAGAGCCCGGACCTCCTCGTCTACGACGTCTCGGGGGTGCTGCCCCGGCGGGTGGCGACACTGTCCTCGCCGGTGGACGGCTCCCCGGGTGGGGCGGTCTTCGCGCTCGCGGTGTCCGACGACGGTCGCTGGCTGGGCGCCGGGGGGACGGCGGGCATCCTGCGGGTCTGGGACCTGTCCGACCGGACCCACCCGAGAGTCGTACTGGACGTCCCGGACGTCGGGGGCACGGTCAACGACCTGGCCTTCACCGCCGACTCGACCACGCTCGTGGTGGGAGCCGCCGCGGGCGTCGACGACCCCGTGGTGCCGGTGCGCCGTTGGCGGCTCGTGGACGGACCGACCGAACTCGATCCGCTGCCTTCCCGTGCCCAGGTGTCGGCCGTCGCCGTCCTCGCCGGCGGCCTCGTCGCCGTGGGGGACGCCGAGGGGCACCTCGTCGTCCGGGACCCTGCCCGTCCGAAGACCCCGGTCGACGACCGGCGCGTCACCGAGCGGCAGGTCACCGGCATCGCCCAGCGGGGTGGGATCCTCGCCGTCTCCACCCGGGCGGCCGCGGCCTTCCTCGTGCCCTGGGACCGCGAGCGCCGGGCGCTGGGGGAGCCGCGTGCGGTCGGCGCCTTCGCCAACTGGGTCAACGACGCGGCAGCGTCTCCGGGGGCGGACCTCCTCGCCTTCGCCTCGTCCGACAAGACCGTCACCGTCGTCGACGACGCCGGCACGGTCAGGGAGACCGTCGACGTGGCCGACAACGTGACCGCGGTGACGTTCGTCGACGACCGGCGGCTGGCCGTCGCGGTGGTCAACGGGCAGGTCCTCCTCCGTGACCTGCCGCCCTACCCGGGCAACGGGGGGATCGGGACGGTGTACTCGACCGGCTGGGCCCGGGACCGTCCGCTGGCCGTGGTGAACACCGTGGGTGCGGGAACGGACCAGGACGTCAGCATCTGGGACGTCCGCGACCCCTCCCGGCCCCGCGAGACCGGGCGGATCCGGTCCGGGCCGGCCCCCGGCCGGTCGGTCGGCGGAGGCGACATCTCCCCGGACGGACGTCTCCTCGTCTACGTCACCGACGCCGGATACCTGGTCGGGGTCGACGTGACGGACCCCGCCCACCCGGTGGACAGCTTCCGGAGGAAGATCACGACGAGCACCGTCGAGCAGCTGTCCTTCGTGGCGGACGACGTCGTCGCGGCCGCGTCCGACGACCAGCACGTCCGCCTGCTCCGCGTCGCACGGGGGGAGCGCCCGGTGACGGTGGCCGACCTCACGGGGCCGATGGGTTCGGCCGAGCTGCTGTTCTCGGTCTCGGCCGCGGCCGACCTGTCCACCGTCGTCAGCTCGAGCTCGACCGGCGCCGTCTACGTCTGGCGGCCGCAGGAGGGCACCGAGCCGGTCGCCGTCCTGGCCACCCCCGGTTACGCGTACGCCGCCGCGCTCTCACCGGACGGGCGCCTGCTCGCGGTGAGCGGCACGGACCGGAGCATCCGGGTCTGGGACCTGAGCACTCCTGCGCGCCCCCGGGCGGTCAGCACGTTCGGCGGCGCCACGGGCACGACCTTCACGCTGCAGTTCGACGCGGAGGGTCGGCGTCTGCTCGCGGCGGTGAACGACGGCAGCCTCGTCCTCTGGCGGAGGGACGGCACCCGCTTCACCCGCTCCCTCGTCCTGGACCGCGGGACACCGCTCTACTTCGCCCGCTTCTCTCCGGACGGCTCGCACGTCCTCGCCGGCGGTCTCGGCGGGTACACGAAGCTCGCCCCCACGTCGGCCGCCCTCGCGACGACCTCCCTGTGCCGCACCGTCGGCGACTGGATCCCGGCGACGCGGTGGTCGGCCTCGATCGCGGTCCCCGACCTGGCCGACCCCTGTGTCGGGTCCCCTGACGAGCCGCGGGCTACACCGCAGTAATTGCCGCCAGGGCGTCACGTACTGCGGTGTAGCCCGCCATGGGCGGGGGGAGGGGGTGCCTCAGCGCTCCTCGTCGCCCGTGATGAAGGCCTCGAGGCGGGCGCGGCCGACCTCGTCGGGGCGCTGCTCCGGCGGGGACTTCATGAGGTAGCTCGACGCCGAGAGCAGGGCGCCGCCGATGCCGCGGTCCTTGGCGATCTTCGCCGCGCGGATGGCGTCGATGATGATGCCCGCCGAGTTCGGCGAGTCCCAGACCTCGAGCTTGTACTCGAGGTTGAGCGGGACGTCGCCGAACGCGCGGCCCTCGAGGCGGACGTAGGCCCACTTGCGGTCGTCGAGCCAGGCGACGTAGTCCGACGGGCCGATGTGGACGTTGCGGTCCTCGGTCTTGCCGGCGAGCGACCCCGTGAGGTTCGAGGTGACGGCCTGCGTCTTGGAGATCTTCTTGGACTCCAGGCGCTCGCGCTCGAGCATGTTCTTGAAGTCCATGTTGCCGCCGACGTTGAGCTGGTAAGTGCGGTCCAGCTGCACGCCGCGGTCCTCGAAGAGCTTCGCCATCACGCGGTGGGTGATCGTGGCGCCGACCTGCGACTTGATGTCGTCGCCGATGATTGGCACGCCGGCGGCCTCGAACTTCGCGGCCCACTCCGGGTCGGAGGCGATGAAGACCGGCAGCGCGTTGACGAAGGCGACACCCGCGTCGATGGCGCACTGGGCGTAGAACTTGTCGGCCTGCTCGGAGCCCACCGGGAGGTAGGAGACGAGGACGTCGACCTCGGCGTCACGCAGCGCCGCGACGACGTCGACCGGCTCGGCACCGGACTCGTCGATCGTCTGGCGGTAGTACTTGCCGAGGCCGTCGAGGGTGTGGCCGCGCTGGACGGTGACGCCCGTGGTCGGCACCTCGGCGATGGTGATGGTGTTGTTCTCCGAGGAGTTGATGGCCTCGGAGAGGTCCTTGCCGACCTTCTTGTCGTCGACGTCGAACGCGGCGACGAACTCGACGTCGCTCACGTGGTACTCGCCGAAGCGGACGTGCATGAGGCCGGGGACGGTGGTGGCGGGGTCGGCGTCCCGGTAGTAGTGCACGCCCTGCACGAGCGAGGACGCGCAGTTGCCGACGCCGACGATCGCGACGCGGATGGAACCCATGGCTTCTCCTGGGGGGTCGGTGGTGGAGGGGGTGGGGCGACGGGCGCCGGGCCGCGGACGAGCCGCGGACCGGTGACCGTCTACGGCTGGGGGCCGGGGTCGGTGGGGTGGCGCCGTTCGGCGTCGATGAGCTCGGAGAGCCAGCGCACCTCGCGCTCGGTCGTCTCCTCGCCGTGCCGCTGGAGGGCCGCGGTGTAGGAGTCGAGCCGCTCGCGGTGGCGGGCCGAGCGCTCGCGGACCCGCTCGAGGTCCTCCTCGAGGCGGGAGCGGCGGCCCTCGAGGATGCGCAGGCGCACCTCGCGCTCGGTCCGGGCGAAGAAGGCGAAGCGGACGTCGAAGCCGTCGTCCTCCCAGGACGAGGCGTCGCTGCGCGCGACGAGCTCGGCGAAGTGCTCCTTGCCCGCGGCGGTCAGCTCGTAGACGACGCGCGGCCGCTTGCCCGGGCGCGGGGCGTCCCCGCTCTCGGCGATGAGGCCGCGCCCCAGCAGGCCCTTGAGCGCCGGGTAGAGCGTGCCGTAGGACAGCGCCCGGAACGGTCCGAGGGCGGTGTTGAGCCGGCGGCGCAGGTCGTACCCGTGGGTCGGGCCGTCGTGGAGGAGGCCGAGGACGGCGAGCTCGAGCAGCTGCGCACGGCGGGACACCACGGTCTGCGTCTCCTCTCGTCCCGGGGCCGGTCCGATGCTGACAAACTCGGACCTTGTCACCTCGAACGTAACACAGATATATCGACGCGATACATCTGCGCAGGGTGACGTGGGGACGCGGCGGACGGGACGGCGACAGTGGGCCGAGCCGCGTCGACGGCGGGGGACCGGCCCGACCGTTCTTGGGGATTTCCCAGCCTGCGTGGTCATACTGGCGGGTGGACGCGGCGCGAGCCGCGTCGTTCACTGCCCCCCGTTCCCTGCCCCGGAAGCCCATGAGCCAACGACAGCCACGCACCCGTTCCGACGCCACGCGACGGGCCGCCGCCCGCTCGGGCGCCGCCGGAGCCCCGACGACCTCGCGCACCCGCCGCTGGCTGCGCCGCGTCGTCTGGGCCGGCCTCGGGGCGTTCGTCCTCGGCCTCGCCGGGTTCTTCGTCGCCTACGCGATGACCGACATCCCGCAGCCGAACGAGATGGTGACCGCCGAGGCGAGCACCGTCTACTACTCCGACGGCAAGACCGTCCTCGCGCGGCTCTCCGACGAGGGCGGCAACCGGCAGTCGGTGCCCCTCGCGGACATCTCGCCCAACATGCAGCACGCGATCCTCGCCGCCGAGGACCGGGACTTCTACCAGAACAGCGGTATCAGCCCGACGGGCATCGCGCGCGCCGTCTGGGTCGCGGTCAAGGGCGGCCAGGCGACGCAGGGCGGCTCGACGATCACCCAGCAGTACGTGAAGAACTACTTCCTCACGCAGGACCGGACGCTGACCCGCAAGGCCAAGGAGATCCTCATCTCCCTGAAGATCGACAAGCAGCAGTCCAAGGACGAGATCCTCACCAACTACCTCAACACGATCTACTACGGGCGCGGCGCGTACGGCATCGAGACCGCCTCGCAGGCCTACTTCGGCAAGAGCGCGAAGAGCCTCACCCCGGCCGAGGCGGCCGTGCTCGCGTCGGTCATCCGCGGGCCCTCGTTCTACGACCCCACCCTCGGCGAGGAGCAGAAGGCCAACGCCGAGAAGCGGTCCGCCTACATCCTCGACGCCATGGTCGACAAGAAGTGGCTCTCGCAGGAGGACCGCGACGGCGCCGACGTCGAGAAGACCCTCGACGGGATCAAGCCGTACAAGCCCAAGCAGCTCGGCGGCACCAACGGCTACGTCGTCGACCTCGTGAAGAAGGAGCTGACGGGCAAGTACAAGCTGAGCGACACCGACATCCAGCGCGGTGGCCTCAAGGTGATCTCGACGATCGAGCGGCCCAAGCAGTACGCCGCCGTCACCGCGGTGCGCGAGCAGCGTCCGGACGTCGAGGACGTGCACGAGGGCCTGGTCTCGATCCGGCCGGGCAACGGCGCGATCGTCGCCCTCTACGGCGGTGAGGACTTCGCCGACCGGCCGCTCAACAACGCGACGCAGGCGAAGATGCAGGCCGGCTCGACGTTCAAGATCTTCACCCTCATCGCCGCGCTGCAGGAGAACAAGGCGAGCATCCGCTCGACCTTCCCGGGCTACAGCCCGCAGTACTTCGAGGAGTTCGCCGACCCGGCGTCCTCCAACCCGGAGACTCGCCGGGGCCGGGTCAAGAACTTCGGCAACGAGCAGTTCGGCACCATCGACCTGCTCACCGCCACCGGCCACTCGGTCAACACCGTGTACGCGGCGCTCAACATCGACGTGGGGGCCAAGAACACGATGGCCGCCGCCGAGGACGCCGGCGTGCGCTCGAAGCTCGAGCCGAACGTCGCCGACGTCCTGGGCACCGACTACGTCACGGTCCTCGACATGGCGAACGCCTACGCGACGATCGCGGCGCAGGGCGTGCGCTCCGAGCCCTACATCGTCAAGGAGATCCGCTTCCCGAGCGAGACCCAGCCGGTCGTCAAGGCCAAGCCGAAGACCAAGCGGGTCTTCGACGAGGACCTCATGGCGGACGTCATCACGGCGATGCAGGAGCCGGTCAACGGCGGGACCGCGCGGTACGTCGGCCAGAACCTCGGCCGCCCGGCCGCGGGCAAGACCGGCACCTCCGAGAGCTTCCGCTCGGCCTGGTTCGACGGCTACGTCCCGCAGCTGGCCACCGCGGTCGGGCTGTACCGCTCCGACCCCGAGTCGGGCAAGGAGCTGCAGATGCAGAACCTGCCGACGGCGGGGAACATCACCGGTGGCACGTTCCCGACCCGGATCTGGACCGCGTACATGAAGGCCGCGCTCGAGGGCAGCGAGGTGCGTGACTTCCCGCAGCCGGCCTACATCAACAAGGACGCCCTGCCCCCGCCGCCGCCCACGACCCGGGCGCCGCAGCCGACGCAGAGCTCGGCCCCGCCGTCGAGCTCGGCCCCGCCGAGCTCGAGCGCCCCGCCGTCGCCGACCGACCAGCCGACGCCGACGCAGACGCCGGAGCCGAGCGCGACCCTGCCGACGCTGCCGGGTCGGCCCTCGGCCAGCCCGTCGCCGAACGCGTCGCAGAACACCGGCTGACCCCCGGCCACCGTGGCCCGTGACCGCCACCCCGCCGCGCCGCTCCCCGCCCGTCTCCTGACGGCGACCGGGGGGCGGCGCGGCGTTCGTGCACCCGCCGCCGCGTCGGGCGTGGCCGCGCTGGCGCCGGTCGTCGCGCTGCTCGCGCTGCCGGTCGGGCTCGCCGCCCTGCGCCAGGCCGCGTGCGCGGCCACCGGGTGGGACGGGCGGACCGCGGTGTGGGGCTACTGCTCCTCCCCGCTGCTCGCCGGGACGGCGACGCCCGACCTGCCGCTGCTGCAGCGGCTCGCGACCGGGTTCCTCCGCACCGCCGCGCCGGGGACGGGGATGGTCGAGCAGCGCTGGGTCCTCGTCCTGTGGACGGTCGCCTCCGCGCTGCTGCTCGCCGCCCTCGTCGTCCTCGTGGGGACGGCGCGCCGGCACCCTCTCGCCGACCCGCTCCCGCTCGCCCTCTCGCCCGTCGTCGCGCTGGCCGTGCCCACCTCCGTCGACCTCGTTCCCGTCACCTGCGCGGTGCTCTCCGTCTGGGCGTGGAGCCGTGGCCGCGCGCTCGCCGCCGGCGTGCTGGCGGGTCTCGCGGTGCTCGGCGGCGCCCTCGGGCTCGCCCCGCTCCTCGGGCTGGTGCTGCTCACCCGGGGCGCCGACGGGCGACGCCTGCTCGCGGGAGCCGCCGTGGCCGTCGTGCTCGTCGCCGGCCCGGCCGCCGCCCTCGACCCCGGCCTGCTCGGACGCCCCGTCGCCGCGTGGTGGACCGACGGCGCCGGGCCCGGCTCGCCCTGGTTCGTGCCCTCGCTGGTCGACCGACCCCTGCCCGGGACGGCCGTCGCGGGGCTCGCGGTCCTCGGGATGCTGCTCGCCGCCGTCCTCGCCGGGCTCCTGCTGCGGCACCGGGCCCGCCCCCCGGTGGCCGACGTCGTCGTGCTCGCGCTCGTCGCGGCCCTCGTCACCGCACCTGCGCTGCCCGTGGGCGCCGCCCTGTGGCTCGTGCCCTTCCTCGCGCTCGCCGGCGTGCCCTGGCGCGACCAGCTGCTCTGGGCGGGCGCCGAGGTCGTCCACGCGGTGGCGCTCTTCGCGTGGCTCGCCGCGGCCACGGACCCCGCGCACGGGCTGCCCGCCGGCTGGTACGCCACGGCGCTCGCGCTGCGGCTCGTCGCGCTCGGCCGTCTCGGATGGGTCGTGTGGGCCCGCGCGACCTGGGGGACGGGCGCCCCGGAGCCCTCGTCCCGCACGGATTGGGAGCCCGGCCGCGCTGCCGGTAGGCTGGAGCGGTTGCCCGCCGGGCACCCTGTGGACGAACCACGGGGGGCTGTGGGCGACACCGCATACCCTCCTGTCACGGAAAGACCGTGACCGCCTGAGACCGAAGGAGGCGGGTTAGCACATGCGTCAGTACGAACTCATGGTCATCCTCGACCCGGAGCTCGACGACCGGACCATCCAGCCGTCGCTGGAGAAGCTCCTCAAGGTCGTGATCACCGATGGTGGCTCGATCGACACCGTCGACGTCTGGGGCCGGCGCCGCCTGGCCTACGAGATCAAGAAGAAGGCCGAGGGCATCTACGCCGTCGTCAACTTCACGTCCGAGCCGGCGACGGCCAAGGAGCTGGACCGTCAGCTCGGCCTCAACGAGACGGTCATGCGGACGAAGCTCCTGCGCCCCGGCGCCTGAGCACTCCGTCACCAGCCCACGACCAACCCCCGAAGGGACGCCCGTCATGGCAGGCGACACCGTCATCACGATCATCGGCAACCTCACCGCCGACCCCGAGCTCCGCTTCACCCCCTCGGGTGCCGCGGTCGCCAACTTCACCGTCGCGTCGACCCCCCGCGCGTTCGACCGCCAGTCGAACGAGTGGAAGGACGGCGAGACCCTCTTCATGCGCTGCTCGATCTGGCGTGACGCGGCCGAGAACGTGGCCGAGTCGCTCCACCGCGGCACGCGCGTCATCGTCTCGGGCCGGCTGAAGTCGCGCTCCTACGAGACGAAGGAGGGCGAGAAGCGCACCGTCATGGAGCTCGAGGTCGACGAGGTCGGCCCCTCGCTGCGGTACGCCTCCGCGAAGGTCACCAAGGCTGAGCGCGGCCAGGGTGGCGGCGGTTTCGGCGGCGGCGGTGGCGGCGGCTTCCAGCAGAACGACCCGTGGGCCACCGGTGGCTCCGCCCCCCAGCAGGGTGGCGGCGGCCAGCAGGGCGGCGGCTGGGGCGGTGGCCAGCAGGCCCCGCAGCAGCAGCAGCCCGCGCAGGGTGGCCAGCAGGGCGGCGGCTGGGGCCAGGCCCCGAGCTACGACGAGCCCCCCTTCTGACCGACACCGGGCACCCCGCCCGCTGACGGTCGACACGACACCGACAGACACCATCCCCGGGTGACCGGGGCTCATCCGCCGGCTCCGGCCGGCAGAAGGAGAGCACCACGATGGCCAAGCCCGCCATTCGCAAGCCGAAGAAGAAGGCCAACCCGCTCAAGGCGGCGAAGGTCGAGAACATCGACTACAAGGACGTCGCGCTCCTGCGCAAGTTCATCTCCGACCGCGGCAAGATCCGCGCCCGGCGCGTGACCGGCGTCTCCGTCCAGGAGCAGCGCCTCATCGCCAACGCGGTCAAGAACGCGCGTGAGATGGCGCTCCTGCCGTACTCGAGCTCGTCCCGCTGACCCGCCGAAGGAGCCAGACAGATGAAGGTCATCCTCACCCACGAGGTCACCGGCCTCGGTACCGCCGGTGACGTCGTCGACGTCAAGGACGGGTACGCCCGCAACTTCCTCTTCAAGCGTGGTCTCGCGACCGCGTGGACCAAGGGCGGCCAGAAGCAGGTCGACTCGATCGCCAAGGGTCGCGCGACCCGTGAGGTGAAGTCCCTCGAGGAGGCGAAGTCCATCAAGGGCAACCTCGAGGCCAACGCCGTCACCGTCACCGCGCACGCCGGCACCGGGGGCCGCCTCTTCGGCGCCGTCTCCACCGCCGACATCGCCCAGGCCGTCCAGGCCGCCGGCGGGCCGTCGCTCGACCGTCGTCGCATCGAGGTCCCGACCCCGATCAAGACGACCGGCACGCACACGGCGCTCGTCCGCCTCCACCCGGAGGTCCAGGCGACCGTCTCCCTCGAGGTCGTCGCCGGCTGACGCCGACACCTCGCGAGCACGCAGGGCCCCGGACCGCACCAGCGGTCCGGGGCCCTCGTGCATCCCCCGGCCGGCGTCGTGGCCAGTCCCCAGAACTGGCGACGTTACGCAGGTGGCCCGCCTCCGTACCGTCGGAGCACCGATCAGAGAGGTGGGGATGGAGATGCAGTGTCAGAAGTGTCATCGACCCGTGCATGACTGCCAGGCGTGCAACGGAGGGCGAGCCAGCGGGATGTTCGGGAAGCTCACGTGCAGCAAGTGCAACAACACCGGCTCGGTGTGCTCCGAGCACGGCGGACACTGGCGGTAGCCGGACATGGCCGACTGGAACGCCGTGATCGGGTACATGCGGTCGAACTACAAGGTCGCGGAGGAGTACCGCGACGGCTTGGGCGAGGTCGACGGACTTCGTCTTCTCTTCGACGTGGGGAACCTCCGCTCGCAGCTGGTGTACCTGTGGCACCAGACGCTGCAGCAGGGCGAGGAACACTGGGTGAAGATCAGCTCGCCGTTCGCCAAGGCGAGCGAGACGGACCTCCACTCGGTGATGCGGTCGGCGGGCGAGATGGTGTGCGGCGGGGTCGCCGCCGTGGGTGACCTCCTCGTGGTCTCCCACACGGCACCGCTCGCCAACCTCGACATCAACGAGCTCGAGCGGCCGTTGATGCTGGTGCTGCACAGTGCTGACCGACTGGAGCAGGAGTTCGGATCCGGCGACACGTTCTGACGCCGACACCTCGCGAGCACGCAAGGCCCCGGACCGCACCAGCGGTCCGGGGCCCTCGTGCATCCCCACCCACCCGTCGAGTGAACAGAACACGCCGTCCGGGCCGGCGTGCAGGCGGCGAGTCCTGCTCACTCGACGGGGTCGGCGGGGGCCCGAGACCCGATCGTGACCTCCGGCCCAACCCCGCTCCGGGACACCGCGGCCCGGCACCTTCCCCGGCGTCGAACCTTCGGGGCGGGGGCACCGGCATTGGCCAACGGCCCTCGCGCGGCGATAACGTCAAAGGCTGACCCGTGCCCCAGACCGCCGTCCCCGGAGGAGCAAGACCGTGTCCGCACCCGAACGACCCCTACCCGATGCACCAGCCGCCATGCCTCCCGAGCCACCGCGCTCGGACCGCCGCATCACCGCCCCGCGCGTCTTCTGGCCCTCCCTGGCCATCATCGCCACCTTCGTCGTCCTCGCCCTCGCGCTGCCCGAGCAGATGGGTGAGCTCTTCTCGACGCTCAACAACACCGTCGTCGGCGACCTCGGGTGGTACTACATCCTCGTCGTCAGCGGCTTCGTCCTCTTCTCGGTCTGGATCGCCGTCTCGCCGATGGGCCGGGTCGTCCTCGGCAAGGACGACGAGGCGCCCGAGTTCTCGCTGACCGCCTGGTTCGCGATGCTGTTCGCCGCCGGGATGGGCATCGGCCTCGTCTTCTGGGGCGTCGCCGAGCCGCTCAACCACTTCGCCTCGCCCCCGCCGGGCACCGGTGAGACCGCCGCCGAGCGGGCCCGCGCCGCCACCGACGCGACCTACCTTCACTGGGGCCTGCACGCCTGGGCCATCTACGTCGTCGTCGGCCTCGCGATGGCCTACGCGATCCACCGCAAGGGGCGCCCGGTCTCCATCCGCTGGGCGCTCGAGCCGCTGCTCGGCAAGCGCGTGCAGGGCGGCCTCGGTGACGCCATCGACGTCATCGCCGTCGTCGGCACGCTCTTCGGCGTCGCGACCTCGCTGGGCTTCGGCGTCAAGCAGGTCGGCGCCGGTCTGGCCTACCTCGGCGTCGTCGGCGAGGTGACGACGGGCCTGCTCGTCGCGCTCGTCGTCGCCATCACCGCGATGGCCACGACCTCGGTCGTCACCGGCCTCGACAAGGGCATCAAGTACCTCTCGAACCTCAACATGGGGCTCGCGGGCGTGCTCATGCTCCTCGTCCTCGTCCTCGGCCCGACCGTCTTCCTCCTCGGCGACTTCGTCTCCTCGGTCGGCAGCTACCTGACGAACTTCTTCACCCTCTCCTTCCGGACGCTCTCGTTCCAGGGTGACGACGGCACGTCGTGGCTCTCGGGCTGGACGACGTTCTACTGGGGCTGGTGGATGAGCTGGGCCCCGTTCGTCGGTGTCTTCATCGCCCGCATCTCGCGCGGCCGCACGGTGCGTGAGTTCGTCGCGGGCGTGCTGCTCGTGCCGACGATCGTCACCTTCGCCTGGTTCGCCATCTTCGGCGGCTCGGGCATCCACCGCGAGATCTTCGGCCAGGGCGGCCTCGTCGGCCCCGACGGCGCCGTGGACACCGACGCGGCGCTCTTCCAGATGCTCGGCGGCCTGCCGTGGTCGTCGCTACTCAGCATCGTCGCCATCGTCCTCGTCGTCGTCTTCTTCGTCACGAGCTCGGACTCGGGCTCCTTCGTCGTCGACATGCTCGCGAGCGGTGGCGACCCCGAGCCGCCCACCTGGAGCCGCGTGCTCTGGGCCGTGCTCGAGGGCGCGGTCGCGGTCGCGCTGCTCGTCGCCGGCGGTGACAGCGGGCTGACTGCGCTGCAGACGGCCGCCATCCTCCTCGCGCTGCCCTTCAGCCTCGTGATGATCGGGATGGTCATGTCGATCACGCGGGCGCTGCTCGCCGAGCACGGGCGCACCGAGCGGGCCGAGCGACGCCTGCTCGCCGACGAGATCGCGGGGCAGATCGCCCGCACGCCGGACCTGCGCGAGAAGGCGTACGGCAACGGCAACGGGACGACCGACGGGCTGCGCGCCACGGTCCCGGCGGCGACGCCCGACCCGTCCGAGACGCGCAGCGTCCCGACGCGCGAGTAGCCGCACCCGGCTCGCCGCGAGGGCCCCGGACCGCACGTGCGGTCCGGGGCCCTCGCGCACGTCCTCCCGGCGGTGTCGGGGGCGGGCCGTAGGTTGGGCGCCATGGCCGGGACGACGACACGACGCGCGAAGGGCGCCGGCGCCTTCCGCTGCTCCGAGTGCGGCTGGCAGACCGCCAAGTGGGTCGGCCGCTGCGGGGAGTGCCAGGCGTGGGGGAGCGTCGTCGAGGTCGGCGCCGTCACCGTCCGCACGACCGCCGCGAGCACCGTCGCCCGCCCCGCGACCCCCATCGGCGAGGTCGACGTCAGCCACGCGGTCGCCCGCCCGACCGGGGTGCCCGAGTTCGACCGCGTCCTCGGTGGCGGTCTCGTGCCCGGCGCCGTCGTCCTCGTCGCGGGCGAGCCCGGCATCGGCAAGTCCACGCTGCTGCTCGACGTCGCCGGGCGCGCCGCCCGCTCCGCCGAGCACGGGGACCGCACCGTCCTCTACGTCAGCGGCGAGGAGTCGGCCGCGCAGGTGCGCGCCCGGGCCGAGCGGATCGAGGCGATGGCCCGCACGCTCTACCTCACGAGCGAGACCGACCTCGCGACGGTCCTCGGGCAGGTCGAGCAGGTGCAGCCCGAGCTGCTCGTCGTCGACTCGGTGCAGACCATCTCCAGCGGGGAGGTCGAGGGGTCGGCCGGCAACGTCGCGCAGGTGCGCGAGGTCGCGGCCTCCCTCATCCAGGCGGCCAAGGCGCGCGGCATCGCCGTGCTCCTCGTCGGGCACGTGACCAAGGACGGCTCGATCGCCGGCCCCCGCGTCCTCGAGCACCTCGTCGACGTCGTCGTGCAGTTCGAGGGTGACCGCCACTCGCGGCTGCGCCTGGTCCGGGCGGTCAAGAACCGGTACGGCCCGACCGACGAGGTCGGCTGCTTCGACCTCTCCGACGTCGGCATCGTCGGCCTCGCCGACCCGAGCGGCCTCTTCCTCTCCGGGCGCACCGCCGCCGTGCCGGGCACCTGCGTCACCGTGACCCTCGAGGGCCGGCGCCCGCTCGTCACCGAGGTGCAGGCCCTCGTCACGCAGTCCTCGCTCGCCACGCCGCGCCGCGCGACGAGCGGGCTCGACGCCGCCCGCGTCAACATGGTGCTCGCCGTGCTCGACAAGCGGGCCCAGGCCCCGATCGGCGGCAGCGACGCCTACCTCTCGACGGTCGGCGGGGTGCGGCTCACCGAGCCGGCCGCCGACCTCGCGATCACCCTCGCGCTCGCCGGGGCCATCACCGACCGCCCGCTCCCGCCGGGCACCGTCGCGTTCGGCGAGGTCGGGCTGGCCGGCGAGGTCCGGCCGGTCACCGGCGCGCACCGCCGCCTCGCCGAGGCCGCGCGGCTTGGCTTCACCCGGGCCGTCGTCCCGAGCGGGGTCCTCGGGGCCGGGCCGGTGCCCGACGGGCTGTCGGTGCTCGAGGTCGGGACGGTCGCCGAGGCCGTCGGGCGGGCGCTGCACGACGTCCCCGTCCGCTGAGCCCGGCGCCGCGGTGGGGCGCTCCGCTGCGAGCTCCCGCAGATCGAGACCGTGCCGTGACCACCCGGCCGATAGGATCCAGCGGGATCCCGCCCACGGGCTCCGACGACAGCCCACGGACGCAGCAGGAGGAGCACGGATGGCCGGGTCACCGACCGACGACGAGCTGCTGCGCGTCACCCTCGGCGCCGTCGCGCCCGGCACCGAGCTGCGCGACGGCCTCGAGCGCATCCTGCGCGGCCGCACCGGCGCGCTCATCGTCCTCGGCCACGACCGGGTCGTCGAGCAGATCGCGACCGGAGGCTTCCCCCTCGACATCGAGTTCTCCGCGACCCGCCTGCGCGAGCTCGCGAAGATGGACGGCGCCGTCGTCGTCGACCGCGACGTCACCCGCATCCTCCACGCGGCGACCCAGCTGCTGCCCGACGCCGGCATCGAGACGAGCGAGTCCGGCACGCGGCACCGCACCGCCGAGCGCGTCGCCAAGCAGACCGGCTTCCCCGTCGTCTCGGTCAGCCAGTCGATGCGGATCATCCAGCTCTACATCGCCGGCCGGCGCATCGTCCTCGAGGACTCCAGCGCCATCCTGTCGCGCGCCAACCAGGCCCTGCAGACCCTCGAGCGCTACAAGTCGCGCCTCGACGAGGTGACCGGCACGCTGTCGGCGCTCGAGATCGAGGACCTCGTGACGGTCCGCGACGTCGCCAACGTCCTCCAGCGACTCGAGATGGTCCGGCGGATCAAGGACGAGATCGCCGAGTACGTCGTCCAGCTCGGCACCGACGGCCGCCTCCTGAGCCTCCAGCTCGAGGAGCTGACCGGGGGCCTGTCCGACGACCTCGGGCTCGTCATCCGCGACTACCTCCACGAGGCCAAGGCCGGGTTCACGCTCGAGGAGGCCGTCGCCAACCTCACGGCGATCGACTCCACCGAGCTCCTCGACCCCTCCGGCGGCGCCAAGGCGATGGGCTTCACCGTCGTCGGCGACGCACTCGACTCCTCGGTCAGCCCGCTCGGGCACCGGCTCCTCTCGAAGGTGCCGCGCCTGCCGGGCGCGATCGTCGACCGGCTCGTCGTCCACTTCGGCTCGCTGCAGAAGCTGCTCGCGGCGAACATCGACGACCTCATGGACGTCGACGGCGTCGGCGAGGGCCGGGCGCGCCTGGTCCGCGAGGGCCTCTCGCGCCTCGCCGAGACGAGCATCCTCGAGCGCTACGTCTGACGTGGCCCCGGCGCCGGACCGCGAGGTCCTCCACCGCCGCGTGCTCGCCTGGTTCGACGAGCACGCCCGCCCGCTCGCGTGGCGCGACCCGTCGACGACGCCGTGGGGCGTGCACGTCTCGGAGGTGATGGCGCAGCAGACGCCCGTCGCGCGCGTCGAGCCGGTGTGGCGGGCGTGGATGGAGCGCTGGCCCACGCCGGCCGCGCTCGCCGCCGCGAGCCCCGGCGACGTCGTGCGGGCCTGGGGGCGCCTCGGCTACCCCCGGCGTGCGTTGCGGCTGCGCGACGCGGCGGTGGCCGTCGTCGAGCGGCACGGCGGTGAGCTGCCCGCCGACGAGGAGGCGCTGCGGGCGCTGCCGGGGGTCGGGGCGTACACCGCGGCCGCGGTCGCGGCCTTCGGCTTCGGCCGGCGCGCGGTCGTCGTCGACACCAACGTGCGGCGGGTGCTCGCCCGCGCCGTCGAGGGACGGGCGATGGCCTCGCCCTCGCTCACGGCGGCCGAGACCCGGCTCGCCGCCTCGCTCGTGCCCGACGACGCGGCGACCTCGGCCCGCTGGAACGTCGCCGTCATGGAGCTCGGCGCGCTCGTCTGCCGGGCCCGCGGGCCGGAGTGCGGCCGGTGCCCGCTCGAGGACGTCTGCGCCTGGGTCGCCGCCGGCAGCCCGCCCGACGACGGACCGCCCCGGCGCGGGCAGGCCTGGGAGGGCACGGACCGGCAGGTGCGCGGCGCGCTCGTCCAGGTGCTGCGCGAGAGCGCGGACCCCGTGGGCCGCGACGTCCTCGAGGCGACGGTGCTCGAGCGCCTCGCGCGCACCGATGAGGCCGCCCTCGGGCAGGTCGACCGCTGCCTCGGCTCGCTCGTCGAGGACGGCCTCGTCGAGCCGCTCGGCCACGGCTACCGGCTGCCCGCCTGAGAGAGCACCACAGGGGCGCGACGTCGCGCGCGAGGAGCAGGGGCCTTCCGCGAGGGTCGAGAGAGCCGGGCGGACAAGAACTGACACATTCGTCGATTCCTGCACACGGCCGGTGCGCACCCGGGGATCCGGCGGCCGGGGGCCCTCACACCCCCGGCCGCCGGAGCATCAGGGCAGGTAGTAGTTCGGGTTCGGCACCTTGAAGGTGCGGTCCGCGTACCCGCCCCGGAGGTCGCTGTACTGGTCGCCGAGGTTGGCGACGATGTCGTACCCGAGCGACTCGATGTGCGCCCGGGTCGCCGACTTGTAGTGGATCGTCGTGCACTTGCCACCGGGGTCGGCGGCGCAGGCCTTCTGCAGGTAGCCGGGGTAGGCCGACACGTCGGGCTTGGTGAAGAGGCCGTCCTCGCCGTTGCGCAGGGTCGTCGGCGCGGGGTAGCCGGCGTCGACGCCGACACCGTCGGACGTGAGGTTGCCGAGCGTGGCGGCCTCCTGCGACGAGGGGCGCCCGGTGAGGAAGAAGACGGCGTACCCCTCGCGCTTCGCCTTCTTCACGAGGTCGACCATGCCCGGGGTCGCCGGGAAGCGCTGGCCGGTGACGTACTCGCCGTTCGTCGTCGGGTTGTAGGCCCAGTTGCTCGCGACCTCGTAGTTCCACGTCGTGAGCGTCGTGTCGTCGACGTCGAGGACGATCGCCTTCGTCCCGCGGTGGTGGTGGCGGTCCTCGCCGCGCTCGTGGCCCCGCGCGGAGAGCCAGCGGCCGGCGTCGCGGGCGACCGACGTGGCCTCGCGCGCGTAGTTGGAGTCCGGTCCGAAGGTCCCGGTGCCCAGCGGGTCGCCGTAGTAGTTGCGGATCTGCTGGCGCAGGACGTCGATGTTCGTCACCTGGTCGGCGGAGCGCGGGGTGAAGGTCTTGATGGCCGGCTCGGGCGTCGTGGCGGCGTACGCGACGCCACCCCCGACGAGGGCGGAGCAGACGACGGCGGTCGCGGCGAGGCCGCGGCGGGAGAGCGATCGGTTCGGCAACGGAGGTCCTCTCGGTGGTGACCGGACGCCGGGACGCTAGACCCGTCCCCGGTCCGACGGGGGCCGCGTGACGGCGCATCGGCGAGCGGTGCTCAGGCCCCTCTCAGACCGCCCCCTCCCGCACGGCCGCCCGGGAGGCTGCGTAGGGTGTCCGGGTGCTTCCCGCCCCCACGGCCCGTCCCGGTCGGCTGCTGACGGGTCTCGTCGTGGCCGTCGCGCTCCTCGGGGGCTGCTCCTCCGGTGGCGGAGAGCGCACGTCGGGTGCCCTGTCGGCCCCGGCGCCCGCGGCCGTGCCCGGAGGCGTGGCGGACGGGACCGCCGACGCCGGCGAGCCGACCACCGCCAGCCCGCAGGACGCGACGCTCGCCCGCTCGCTCGTCGCGCAGCAGGCCCAGGCCGTCGTCCTCGTCGACACCGTGCGCGAGGTCGACAGCCCGGCCGTCGCCCGGTTCGTGGCCGACGTCCGCGCCGAGCGGCTGCGCGAGCTCGAGGACACCGCGGAGTGGCTGCGGGCGCGCGGCGAGAAGGTCCCGCCCGAGGTCGAGGACCCGCGTCGGGTCGCCCACGACGGGGCCGGGACCGCCGCCGCGCTCGTGTCCGGCACGCAGCTGGAGCACCTCGCGGCCGCCCGCGGGTCGGATGCCGACCGCCTGCTCCTCGGCCTGCTCATGACCCACCACGAGAAGGCCCTCGCGCTGCTCGAGGGTCGACCGGCCTCCGCCGACGCCGAGCTCGAGGCGCTCCTCGGCGGCATCCGGGAGACGCGGCAGGAGCAGCTGCGGCGCATCGACGACCTGTTCGTCACGCTCACCGACTGACCCCGCCGCGACCGGTCGGGATGGTTGCACCCACCACGACGACGGCCCGCCCCCGCGAGGGGGACGGGCCGTCGGTGCCGTGCGGTGGGCGTCAGTGGTGGTGGCGCCCACCGCCCTTGCCGGAGTACACCGGCTGGGACTGCGGGTTGAGCTCCTTCAGGCGGACCTTCGCGGCCTGCTTGAGGTTCTTGTCCTTGAGCTCGAGGACGTCGAAGCCCTTCTGGATGTCGGAGCTGTAGACGTACCCGTTGTAGTAGTACGCCGACCACGTGCCGCCGGTGTTCGCCGGCGCCAGCGGGCCGCGCTCGAACCATCCGAGCTCACGCGGGTTCTTGGCGTCGGTGAAGTCCCACAGCGAGACCCCGCCCTGGTACCAGGACTGCACCATGACGTCGCGGCCGTTGACCGGCACGATGGAGCCATTGTGCGCGACGCAGTTCTCGGTGTCGTACTGGTTGCGCGGGATCTTGTAGTACGAGGCGAACCTCAGCTCGTTCTTCTTCGAGAGCGTGTAGATCGCGTTCGCGCCGCGGGTCGGGCCGACCTCGTCGTTGCAGGTCGCCGCGCCGCCGCCGCCGAGCTCGTCGGTGAAGACGACCTTGCTGCCGGACTGGTTGAATGTCGCCGAGTGCCAGAACGCGAAGTTCTCGGTGTCCGTGACCCGCTCGATGACCTTCGGCTTCTCCGGGTTCTTGATGTCCATGATGATGCCGTCGCCCATGCACGCCCCGGCCGCGATCTTCTTCGCGGGGTAGGCCGTGATGTCATGGCACCCGGTCGTCGCCGAGTACGAGTTGCCCGCCGGGTTGGTGCCGCCCGGGTTGCCACCGTCGGGGAAGAGGTTCGGCGCGGCGATGACGGCCGCCGAGGCCGGCTTCTTCTTCGGGACCTTGACGATGGAGATCGCGTCGTGCGGCGGCTGGCAGTCCGGGTACTCCGCGCGGGGTGAGTAGCTCGAGACGTAGACGTAGTCGGCGTCCTTGCCCGGCACGAGGGTGTTGGTGTGCGAGCCGCAGGCGGTCTCGACGGCCGCGACGTACTTGGGCGCGCGCGGGTTGCTGACGTCGAAGACCTTGATGCCCTCCCACGAGGACTTGACGGTCGCCGACTGCGCGACCGAGCTGCACGAGGAGTCGCTGCGCGAGCTGTCGGTCGAGAGGTAGAGCAGGTCGCCCGAGACCGACACGTCGTTCTGCGACCCGGGGCAGTTGACCTGGGCGAGCGTCCGCGGCTTCCTCGGGTTCGAGATGTCGTAGATGATGAAGCCCTGGTAGTTCCCGACGTAGGCCCGGTCGCCCTGGAAGGCCATGTCGGTGCCGAACTGGCCGGTGAACGGCCCGGTGTGCGGGACGTTGGCGAGGTGCTCGATGTTCTTCGAGTACCCGATCTGCTCGGGCTGCAGGTCCAGGCCTCCCAGCCCGACCCCGTCGCCCGCGGCGGCCGCGCCGACGCCCCCGGTGAGGGCCAGCACCCCTCCCGCGGCGATGACGCCGAGGCGTCGTCGTGCTCCCATGTGGTGTCTCCCTCGTCGTGGGGTGCCCGACACGTTCCCTCCGTGCGCACCCCTGGCGGTGTGGAACCGCCCACGATGGCGGGCTACCGGGAGGTAGGGGGCAAAGTCCGGGTCAAAAAATGACAGGTCGGGGGGTTCTCTCCGCCAACTGGTGACGTCCGCGGTCCGCGCCTACAGTGGCGCGATGCCGAGCCCTCACGCCCCGAACGCGCGCCGCGTGACGGGGCGCCTCGCGCTCGCCCCGGTCCTCCTCGCGGCGGTGCTGCTCGCCGGCTGCAGCGGGGGCGACGCGACGCCGGCGGTCACCGCGTCCCCCGGCGACGTCCCGGTCCTCCAGCCCGGGAGGCCCGGCGAGCCGAACGCCACGCTCACCGGCCCGGCCGCCACGCCCGTCGTCACGACGAGCGCGACCCCGGCGGACACCCGGTTCATGCAGGACATGGTCGTCCATCACGCGCAGGCCATCGTCCTCGTCGACACCGCGTCGGCGGCCCTCTCCGACCGCCAGGTCGCGAGCATCGCCTCGCGCATCCGCGACGAGCAGCGACCCGAGATCGACGCGATGGCGGCCTGGCTGCGCCAGCGCGGGCAGGACGTGCCGCCGCAGGCCGAGAACCCGCGCATCCAGGACCACTCCGCGCACCGCGGCATGCCGGGGATGGCCTCCGAGGCCGACCTCGCCGCGCTCGGGACCGCCCGCGGCGCCGAGGCCGACCGGCTCTTCCTGCGGCTCATGGTGCGCCACCACGAGGGTGCCCTCGAGATGGTCGGGCAGCACGCGCGCTCGGCGGGCGACCCCCGCGTCGAGGAGCTCGCGGCCGACATCAACGTCACGCAGGCCAAGCAGGTCGAGCAGATGACGGGGATGCTCGCCCGCCTGGGCTGAGCCGGTCGGCGGCCGGGGCAGGATGGGCCTATGCCCGAGGGACACACGCTGTTCGCGCTCGCCCGCGACCTCCACGCGGCCTTCGCGGGCACCCGCCCCGAGGTCACGAGCCCGCAGGGGCGCTTCGAGGAGGGCGCCGCGCAGGTGACGGGTCGCGAGCTGCTCGCGGCCACCTCGCGCGGCAAGCACCTCTTCCTCGAGTTCGAGGGCGAGCGCTGGGTGCACGTGCACCTCGGCCTCATCGGCACCTTCCGGGTCGACGGGCGTGACTGGACGGCCGAGGTCGCGCCGGTCGGGGCGGTGCGGATGCGCCTCGCGACCCCCGAGCACGTCGCGGACCTGCGCGGCCCGAACCTCTGCGCGGTCGTCACGCCGGACGAGGTCGCGGCCGTGATGGACCGGCTCGGCCCCGACCCCCTGCGTCCCGACGCCGACCCCGACCGCGCGTGGCGCCGCATCCAGCGCTCGAGCCGCAGCGTCGGCGAGCTGCTCATGGACCAGGCGGTGCTCGCCGGGGTCGGCAACGTCTACCGCTCGGAGGTGCTCTGGCGTCACCGCCTCTCGCCGTTCACCGAGGGCCGGGCGATGAAGCCGGCGTCGTGGCGCCTGGTGTGGGACGACCTCGTGCGCCTCATGCCGCTCGGCGTCGCGACCGGGCGCATCGTCACGGTCGAGGAGCAGGTGCTCGAGGTCGAGGCGGCGCTCGGGCGGGGCGAGCGGCCGCACCTGACCGAGCGCACCTCGCAGGTCTACAAGCGGACCGGCGAGGAGTGCCCGCGGTGCGGCTCGCGCATCCGTACCCAGGTCGTCGCCAGGCGCAACCTCTTCTGGTGCGGCCGCTGCCAGCGGCGCCGCTGAGCGGGCGGGGTCAGTCGATGGCCTCGCACACGTCCTCCGCCGTGCCGTGCCGGCCGAGGGTGAAGGTGCGCGTGCCGTCGGTCTCGAAGACGACGCGCGTGCCGCGGCCGCCGAGGACGTAGAGGCCGGTGTCCGGGCGGCTGCCGGGCGGCATCGTCGTGCCGAACGCGCCGTGGAGCGAGGTGAGCGACTCCGGGGAGCCGTCGGGGCGGTAGGCGAAGACGGCGGTCGCGCTGAGGTCGCGCACGACCGAGGCGCCGGTCGAGAGGTTCGTGTAGCGCTCGATCAGCGCACCCCGGAACAGCTGCGTGCGGGGCGTCCCGTCGGGCCAGGTCGAGGTCGTCCGGTACTCCTCCTCGTCGCGCAGCGGCGTGATGCGCGTGTCGAAGCCGCAGGTCGAGCGCGCAGCGGGGACGACGACCTCCTCGGTGCGGTACGGGGTCCACGGCGACCCGTGGTGGTGGCCCGGGCCGGGGTGCGCGCTCGCGGCCGGCGCGGCGACGCCGGCTCCGAGGAGGGTCGCGACGCCGAGGGCGGCCAGGGTGCGGCGGGTGGTGCTGCGGGTGGCTGTGGTCGTCATGGCGGTCTCCTAACCGGAAATGCGATGTGAGCGGTTAGGTTCGACCGTACCCCACGGATACGCTCTGCGGGTGGCTGAGCAGCACTGGGTGGAGGTCGACGGCCTCGTGCTGCCCCGACCCGTGGCGGGCCACCCGGCGCTCGAGCTCGTCAACACCTTCTCCGGGTGGGACGGCACGCACGCCAGTGACTACCTGGAGACCTACGACCACCTCGCGGTGCTCGCCGGCGAGCTCGACCTGCTGCCCGCGGGGGACGTCCAGCGGCTGCGACGCGCCGCCCACCGCCAGCCCGAGGCCGCCGCGGCGGCGCTCGAGCGGGCCTGCACCGTCCGGGCCGTCATCCGCGACGCCGCGCTCGACCCGAGCGACGGCGAGGCGGTCGGGGCGCTGACCGTCGCGACCCGGTCGGCGGCCACCGGGGTGCAGCTCGTCCCGGGGCACCCGGCCCGCTGGCGGGTGCAGGGCATCTCTCCGGACGACCTCGACCGCCCCTCCGACGCGTTCGCCTGGGTGGCCGCCGACCTCGTGACCCGGCCGGAGGTGGCGCGGGTGCGGGCGTGCCCCGGGCTGGGGTGCGGCTGGGTCTTCCTCGACACCTCCGGCCGGCGCCGGTGGTGCTCGATGGCCTGGTGCGGCAACCGGGCCAAGGTCCGCGCGCACGCCGAGCGCACCCGCTCCCGCCGCTGATCCTCGCAGCCCCCGCCCCGCCCCCGTCTCACGAGTCCCACGCGTATCGGGTGACCCGATATCCCTGCGCTTCACCCGGGAACGGTTCCGGGGTCCAGCGCGGCCGTATCGGGTCACCCGATATGGCCGGGGTTTTGCGGGGTCGGCAGGACCGCTGGGACGGGGGCGCCCCGACCCCGCCCGGCCGCATCGATGTCGCCTCGCCGCTTTCACCTCGCCCGGCCGCTGCGTCCTGGCACCCCGGCACGGCGGGACCACCCCGGCCGGGTGCAGACCCCCGGTTCGTCCACGAGAACCCGGCTCCGAGGTCCCGCCCGGTGGACATTTCGGGGTGACCCCGAAAAGAGGAGGCGCGTGGGGTGGGTGGGACGCGGGGTGCCGGCGCTACGCCGTGGGCGAACGCGGAACAGGCCTGCGTGCTCACGACGTTGACCACCTCGTAGACGCGCACCCCCCTCCGTGAGGAACGGGGGCGCCACCGACAGGCAGCGCGACTAGCATCGAGGGGACTCGACGTCAGGAGAAGCACCATGTTCGAACGGTTCACCGACCGCGCCCGGCGCGTCGTCGTGCTCGCCCAGGAGGAGGCGCGCGGTCTCAACCACAACTACATCGGGACCGAGCACATCCTCCTCGGCCTCATCCACGAGGGTGAGGGTGTCGCGAGCAAGGCCCTGGAGAGCCTCGGCATCAGCCTCGAGGCGGTGCGCGAGCAGGTGCAGGAGATCATCGGCCAGGGCCAGCAGGCCCCGACCGGTCACATCCCGTTCACGCCGCGCGCCAAGAAGGTCCTCGAGCTGAGCCTGCGCGAGGCGCTCCAGCTCGGCCACAACTACATCGGCACCGAGCACATCCTCCTCGGCCTCATCCGTGAGGGCGAGGGCGTCGCGGCCCAGGTGCTCGTCAAGCTCGGCGCCGACCTCTCGCGCGTGCGCCAGCAGGTCATCCAGCTCATCTCGGGCTACCAGGGTGGCAAGGAGGGCGCGGCCCAGGGCGCCGGCGGCACCCAGGGCGGTCCCGCCGAGGGCACCCCCGCGGGCTCCCTCGTCCTCGACCAGTTCGGCCGCAACCTCACGCAGGCCGCCCGCGAGGGCAAGCTCGACCCGGTCATCGGGCGCGAGAAGGAGATCGAGCGGGTCATGCAGGTGCTCTCCCGCCGCACCAAGAACAACCCGGTGCTCATCGGTGAGCCCGGCGTCGGCAAGACCGCGGTCGTCGAGGGCCTCGCGCAGGACATCGTCAAGGGCGAGGTGCCCGAGACGCTCAAGGACAAGCAGCTCTACACGCTCGACCTCGGCGCGCTCGTCGCCGGCAGCCGCTACCGCGGTGACTTCGAGGAGCGGCTGAAGAAGGTCCTCAAGGAGATCCGCACCCGCGGCGACATCGTCCTGTTCATCGACGAGATCCACACCCTCGTCGGGGCCGGGGCGGCCGAGGGCGCCATCGACGCGGCCTCGATCCTCAAGCCGATGCTGGCCCGCGGCGAGCTGCAGGTCATCGGTGCGACGACGCTCGACGAGTACCGCAAGCACATCGAGAAGGACGCCGCGCTCGAGCGCCGCTTCCAGCCGATCCAGGTCGCCGAGCCGACCCTCGCGCACGCCATCGAGATCCTCAAGGGCCTGCGCGACCGGTACGAGGCGCACCACCGGGTGTCCATCACCGACGGCGCGCTCGTCGCGGCGGCGAACATGGCCGACCGGTACGTCAACGACCGCTTCCTCCCGGACAAGGCGATCGACCTCATCGACGAGGCGGGCGCGCGCTTGCGCATCCGCCGGATGACCGCGCCGCCGGACCTGCGCGAGTTCGACGAGAAGATCGCCGGCGTCGTGCGCGAGAAGGAGTCGGCCATCGACGGCCAGGACTTCGAGAAGGCCGCGCGCCTGCGCGACGACGAGAAGAACCTGCGCAACGAGAAGGCTAAGCGCGAGGCCGAGTGGAAGTCCGGCGACATGGACGTCATCGCCGAGGTCGACGAGGAGCTGATCGCCGAGGTCCTCGCCGCGTCGACGGGCATCCCGGTCTTCAAGCTGACCGAGGAGGAGTCCAGCCGCCTGCTCCACATGGAGGACGAGCTGCACAAGCGCGTCGTCGGCATGGACGAGGCCATCAAGTCGCTCTCGCAGGCCATCCGCCGCACGCGGGCCGGCCTCAAGGACCCGCGTCGCCCCGGCGGCTCGTTCATCTTCGCCGGCCCGACCGGCGTCGGGAAGACCGAGCTGGCCAAGACGCTCGCGGAGTTCCTCTTCGGCGACGAGGACAGCCTCATCCAGCTCGACATGTCGGAGTACAGCGAGAAGCACACCGTCTCGCGCCTCTTCGGCTCGCCCCCCGGCTACGTCGGCTACGAGGAGGGCGGCCAGCTCACCGAGAAGGTGCGCCGCAAGCCGTTCTCCGTCGTGCTCTTCGACGAGGTCGAGAAGGCCCACCCGGAGATCTTCAACAGCCTCCTGCAGGTGCTCGAGGACGGCCGCCTCACCGACTCCCAGGGTCGGATGGTCGACTTCAAGAACACGGTCATCATCATGACGACCAACCTCGGCACCCGGGACATCTCCAAGGGCACGCTCGGCTTCTCCGCCGGGCCCGACACCCGCTCGGACTACGAGCGGATGAAGGCCAAGGTCCAGGACGAGCTCAAGCAGCACTTCCGTCCCGAGTTCCTCAACCGCGTCGACGACACGATCGTCTTCCCGCAGCTCTCGCAGGCCGAGATCGTCCAGATCGTCGACCTCGAGATCGCCAAGCTGGACAAGCGGCTCAAGGACAAGGACATGGGCATCGAGCTCACCCCGGCGGCGAAGAACCTCCTCGCCACCAAGGGCTACGACCCGGTGCTCGGTGCGCGTCCGCTGCGTCGCACGATCCAGCGCGAGATCGAGGACATCCTCTCGGAGAAGATCCTCTTCAACGAGCTGAAGTCCGGCGAGATCGTCGCGGTCGACGCGACCGGCGAGACCAAGGACGACACGTTCACCTTCCAGGGCACGCCGCACAGCCGGGGCATCGAGCTCCCGGTCGTCGCGGCCGAGGCCGCCGAGGGCTGAGCCGACCCCGTCCACCGAGGGGGGCCCCCCCCCCCGGGGGGGGCCCCCCCCCCGGGGGGGGGGCCCCCCCCCCCCCCCGGGGGGCCCCCCCCCCCCGGGGGGGCCCCCCTCGGTGTGTCCGGGGGATATCTCGCGGCCGGTGACATCGCCTCTGGACCCACGGATTCCGTCGAATACCGGGCTCGCACCGCGAAATCCTTACCGTGTCTTTACCCCACTGGATGGACGGATCCCGCAGACTTGTGCGGGCAAGGGCCTCCGGGGCTCCTTGCAGCGGCCCGCCACCACCCCTGCGGTGGCGGGCCGTGCCCCTGTCCGGACACCGTCGCCGTCCGCCGCCGCCCCGCGGCTACGCTGCCGGGATGGCCTCCTCCGACGCCGTCGCCTCGCCCCGCACCGGGGTGGTCGTCCGGCCCGCCCGCACCGCCGACGTCCGCGCCATCCGGGCGCTCGTCGCCCCGCTCGCCGAGGCCCGGGTGCTGCTCCAGAAGGAGGCCGTCGCCTACTACGAGTCGGTCGCCGACTTCGTCGTCGCCGAGACCGACGGCGGGGACGGGACGCCGCCCCGGGTCGTCGGCTGCGGGGCGCTGCACGTGCTCTGGGAGGACCTCGGGGAGGTCCGCACCCTCGCCGTCGACCGCTCGGTCCTCGGGCTCGGGGTCGGCAGCGCCCTCATCACGCGGCTCGTCGAGCGGGCCCACGAGCTCGGGCTGTCGCGGCTGTTCTGCCTGACCTTCGAGACCGCCTTCTTCGCGCGGCACGGCTTCGAGGCCATCGAGGGCCAAGCCGTCGAGCCGGCCGTCTACGCCGAGCTCCTGCGCTCCTACGACGAGGGTGTCGCCGAGTTCCTCGACCTCGAGCGGGTCAAGCCGAACACCCTCGGCAACACCCGGATGCTCCGCGTCCTCTGACGGCCTCAGCCGCCGGTGGAGGGGTCCATCGCGCGGTCGGGGGCCCGCTCGCGGGAGGCGTCCGCGTGGCGGGCGGCGGGACGGCGGCGCAGCGCGACGACGAGCACGGTCGTCGTGCCGACGAGGAGCACCAGCGCGAGCAGCAGGAGACCGACCCCGAGCGGGAGGGCCCACCCGGCGCGGTCCGTGCTCTCGCGGGCCAGGGTGGCGGCCCGGGCGACCTCGCCGTCGGCCAGGGCCGCGCGCGCCGCATCGGCCCGCTGCCGCACGCCGAGCAGCGTCGCCCCGACGTCCGACAGGGGGTCGCGCTCGCGGGCGGCGGTGTCGCGGGCGGACCCGACCTCGCGCAAGGCCGTGGCCGTCGCGGGCAGCGTGGACGCCAGCTCGCGGTAGTCGGGGTCCAGGGCGGCCTGCTCGTAGCCCTCGCGCACGCTCGGCGGGACGGCCAGCCCGGTGAGGGCGGAGGCGCGCTGCACGGCGGCCACGTCGGGCCCGAGCGGGGCGACCGCCTCGCGCACCTGGCGGGCCCGGTCGAAGTCCCAGACCGTCATCGCGTCGCGCAGCCCCTCGGGCGGCAGCCACGGGCCGTCGGCGCGGTCCAGGGCCCGGTACGCCGTCCGCTCGCGCTCGCGCGGGGCGAGGAGCGCCCGCTGCTCCTTCGTGAGCACCCAGGTCGACAGCAGCTCCGGGGCGCCCTCGACACCGGCCCGGTCCTCGACGAGGTCGAGCCAGTCCTGCCACGACGTGCGCCCGCCGCTCGGGGTCACGAGGCCCGGCGGGTCGTAGGCCCGCTCACCGCGCACGGCGGCACCGACCGCGGCGGTGAACTCCGCGTCCGAGGTGTCGGCGAGGAGGGCGTGCATCACGCGGTAGGAGGCGGGATAGGCGTAGGCGTCGACGTCGGCCGACCTGCTGCCCGCGTCCCCCGTCCACCCGTTGAGGGGGAGGGCGTCGCGGTCGTCGCGCTCGACGGCTCGGTGCTCGCGCGGTGTGCCACCGGTCTCGGCGACGGCGCGCTCGGCGACGGCCTGGGCGAGCCCCTCGTACAGCCAGCGCTGCTCGAGGGTGTCGCCGGACACCCAGGCGTGCGAGAGCTCGTGGTAGATCAGGTCGTCGTCGAGCTGCTCCCCGACGACGATCTCGTCGCCGGTCGGGTCGAACCACCCGTCGTAGCCGCGCAGCGAGGGGGAGGCGTCCTCCCGGATGCGCTGCAGGCCGCCGGGCCAGGGGGTGTCGACGAGGCGCTCGAGGACGGGCAGACCGTCCTCGACGCGTCCCGCGACGAAGCGCGACCACTGCTCGTCGTCGGGGAAGGCCGACAGGGTGAGCGAGAGGTCGCCGACCTCGACCGTGCGCTCCGTCACCTGGGCGGCGTCGCGCAGCGAGACCGTCGCCCAGAGGCCCCCGTCGAAGGTGTTCTCCGTCGCGGTGTACGTCGCCGTGCCCCCGGACCGGGCGGTGTCGAACCCGTCGACGGTGCTGGAGAAGGACATCGCCGACGGGGCGAGCACCTCGACGCGGTTGTGCCCCTCGTCGCCCGGGCCGTAGGCGACGAAGGTGGCGTAGCCGGGGCCGACCCGCGTGCTGTTCGCCGAGCGCGGCGGCGCCCCCGGGACGTCGAACTCGAGGACGATCCGGCGCTGCTGGTCGTAGCGCAGGGCGGGGAAGCCGATGCGCACCGTCTGCGTGCTCGGGTCGTCGGTGCCGGAGGTCCGGACCGACAGCCGGCGGCCGCCGCTCGTCGCCCGGACGTTCGTCGCCCCGGCCGGGATCGGGACGGTGTAGGCGTCGAAGAAGTAGGCGTAGACGCCGCCGTCGGCCTTCGTGTCCTTGCTCGTGTTGCGCAGGTCGAGGGTCATCGCGGCGCGCACGAGGTCCGCCGCCGGGTCGAGCCGGTAGCGGCTGACGGCCGACACCGCGAGCCCCTCCTCGGCTGCCGCGGCGGGACCGGCCGGCGCCGCGACGACGAGGGAGAGCGCGACGAGGGCGGACACGACGGAGCCGGCCACGGCGCGGCGCAGCGTGCTCGTCATCGGTCCCTCCGTCGTCGCCGGGGCGGCACGGCGCTGCGGCGCCGCACCCGATCGTAGGCAGGAGGCGGCGCGACGGCCCATCGACGTCGGCTCAGCTGGCCTTCTTCTCGGCCTTCTTCGCCGTCTTCGCCGCGGACTTCTTCGTGGCGGCGGACTTCTTCGACGCCGCCTTCTTGGTCGTGGAGGCCTTCTTCGCCGCGGCCTTCTTCGTGCTCCCGGACGAGCCGGACGAGCCGGACGAGCCCTTCGGGGCCGCCTTCGCCGACGAGCCGCCGGAGGACGGCGCCTCGCCGCGAGAGGCCTTGGCCCGCTCGACCGAGCGCGACAGCGCGGCGAGCAGGTCGACGACCTCGCCGGACTCCTCCTCCTCGGGCGCGGAGACCCGCACCTCGCCGCCCTCGACCTTGGCCCGGACCAGCTCCTTGACCGCGAGCGCGTAGTCGTCCTCGTACTCGGCGGGGTCGTAGTCGCCGGCGAGCTGGTCGATGAGCATCTTCGCCATGTCCATCTCCTGGCGGGTGGCGTGCTGCTCGTCGACCGCGGCGAAGTCGGCGGCGCGCACCTCGTCGGGCCAGAGCATCGTCTGCATGACGATGACGCCGTCGCGGACGCGCAGGATCGCCATCGTCATGCGGGTCCGGATCGAGACGGTGACGACGGCGACGCGCTGCTCGCTCTCGAGGGCGTCGCGCAGGAGGACGTAGGGCTTGGTGGCGGACTTGTCGGGCTCGAGGTAGTAGCTCTTGTCGAGCCACATCGGGTCGATCTGGTCGGCGGGCACGAACTTCGTGACGCCGATCTCCTTGCTCGAGCGCGAGGGGAGGTCGGCGAAGTCGTCGTCGGTGAGCACGACCATGTCGCCGTCCTCGGTCTCGTAGCCCTTGGCGATGTCGTCGTAGCTCACCTCCTCGCCGTCGATCGAGCAGAAGCGCCGGTAGCGGATGCGGCCGCCGTCCTCGCGGTGCACCTGCCGGAACTGCACGTCGTGGTTCTCGGTCGCCGAGTAGAGCCGCACCGGCACGTTGACCAGCCCGAAGGAGACCGCGCCCTTCCAGATCGCGCGCATCGTCGGTCCCGTCCTCTCGTCGCTCGCCCCGGGTGCCCCCGGCACGTCCACCCAGCCTAGGGCGGTCGGCGCCGACGGGGGAGGGCCCGCGGCGGGTCGGGTCGGCGGTCAGGCGCGGGCGGCCACGGCGTCGACCAGCGCCCCGAGCGGGTCCGGCAGGGCGTCGGGGTCGAGCCGCTCGGCGAGACGGGCGGCGAGCCGCGCCTTGCGCCCCGACCCCGAGCCCGCGAACCGGTGCAGCTGCTCGAGCACCGGCCGGCCGCGCCAGTACGGCATCCGGGCCATCGACTCGAACGCGCCGAGCTCGGCCATCGAGGCGAGCGCGTCGCGGACGGCGTCGGCGCCGAGGGCGCGCATGAGGACGTCCTCGAGGTCGCGGTCGCAGACGAAGACGCCGTGCCAGGCGAGCTCCTCGACGTCCCGGGCGATGACGCCGTGCCGACGCAGCGCGCCCACCGCGAAGCGCATCTCGGGGGCGTCGACGAGGGCGAGGACGCCGGGCCCGGGGCCGCCGAGCCCGTCGAGGTGGCGGGCGAGGTTGGTGACCCCGCCCATCGGGACGACGGTGGCCGCCACGCCACGGCCCGCGAGCAGCGTGCGCACGACGACGGCGTCGCTCTCGCCCTCGACGAGCACGACGGGTCCGGCGCCCGCGGCCTCCATGGCGCGACGCTAACCCGTGCCCGGGGCGCTCCGGGGCCCGCGGGCGGCAGGATGGGCCCATGCGTCCGATGCTCGCGACCGCCGCGGAGGCCCCGCCGCGCGGTGACGCGTGGGTCCACGAGGTGAAGTGGGACGGGATGCGGGTGCTCGTCGACGTCCGCAGCGGGTCGGTGACGGTGACCTCGCGGACCGAGCGCGACGTGACGGCGGCCTTCCCCGAGCTCGACGCGCTCGCCGGCACCTACGACGACCTGCTGCTCGACGGCGAGGTCGTCGCCCTCGACGAGGGGCTGCCGAGCTTCCACGCCCTGACCGAGCGGATGCACGTCACGAAGCGGGCGCAGGCCGAGCGGCTGGCGCGCTCGCGCCCGGTGACGCTCATGGTGTTCGACCTGCTGCGGCTCTTCGGGCAGGACCTCACCGGCCAGCCGTGGTCGGCGCGGCGGCGGCTGCTCGAGGAGCTCGAGCTCGACGGGCGTGCGTGGCGGGTGCCCGAGGTGCACGACGACGGCGCGGTGCTGCTGCGGGTCACCGGCGAGCAGGGGCTCGAGGGGGTCGTCAGCAAACGGCGGGACGCGCGCTACCTGCCCGGTCGGCGCTCGCCGGACTGGCGCAAGGTCGCGCACCGGCGCACCTACTCGGTCGTGATCGGGGGCTGGCGGCCGGAGGTGGGGTCGGGGGCGTCGTCGGCGGACCGGCTGGGGGCGGTGCTCGTCGGGCTGCCGGACGGCGAGGGTGGCTGGCGCTACGCGGGGCGCGTCGGGTCCGGGCTCGCGGGGTCGGCCGGCGAGGCGCTGTTGCGTCGGGTGCGCCGGCACGAGTGCGACGCACCGCCGTTCGCCGACGAGGTGCCCCGCATCGACGCGTCCGGCACGACGTGGGTCGAGCCGGCCGTCGTCGTCGAGGTCCGCACGCTCCAGCTGACCCCGGACCACCGGCTGCGCCAGCCGACCTTCCTCGGGGTGCGCGCCGACCTCACGCCCGACGAGCTGCAGGAGGTCGAGGAGGGTGGCTGAGCGGTACGTCCCCCAGGTGACGCGCGTCGAGGTCGACGGGCGGCGGCTGAAGCTGACCAGCCTCGACAAGGTGATGTACCCCGCCACCGAGACGACCAAGGGCGAGGTGCTCGACTACTACGCGCGGGTCGCCGGGGTGCTGCTGCCCCACCTCGCGCGCCGACCGGTGACACGGGTGCGCTGGCCGCACGGGGTCGAGGACCAGATGTTCTTCGAGAAGAACCTGCCCTCCGGGGCGCCGTCGTGGCTGCCCGGCGTGCAGGTCGACGACGTCCGCTACCCACTCGTGCCCGGGATGGCCGAGCTGACCTACCTCGTCAACCTCAACTCCCTCGAGCTGCACGTCCCGCAGTGGACGGTCGACGACGACGGCGTCCCCGAGCACCCGGACCGCCTCGTCATCGACCTCGACCCCGGCAAGCCGGCCGGGCTGCGCGAGTGCGCCCGGGTCGCGCTGCTCGTGCGCGACCGGCTGGAGCGGCTCGGCCTCGAGCTGCACCCCGTCACCTCGGGGAGCAAGGGGATGCAGTTGTACGCGCGGCTCGGCGGCGACCTGACCTCCGACCAGGTGCGCGACCTCGCGCAGCAGTTGGCGCAGGAGATGACGAAGAAGCATCCCGAGCTCGTGCTGTGGAAGATGACCAAGTCGCTGCGCCCCGGCAAGGTGTTCCTCGACTGGAGCCAGAACGTCGCGGCGAAGACGACCATCAGCCCGTACTCGCTGCGCGGCCGCGAGCTGCCGCACGTCGCGGCCCCGCGGACCTGGGACGAGGTCGAGGCCGGCGCCGAGGACGACGGCACGCTGGCCCAGCTGATGTTCGACGAGGTGCTCGAGCGGGTCGAGCGCGACGGCGACCTCCTCGCCGACCTCCCCTGACCCGGACCCATCGACTTCTTGCGAGTTGAGCCGCTCGACACGCCGACGCACCGCGGGTCGAGCGGCGGAACTCGCAATGAGTCGGGTGGTCCGCGGTCAGGGGAGGTGCACAGGGAGCGGACAGCGGGGTCATCCGGGCCGGTCCGAGGCTGGAGCCATGACCTCCTCGACCCGCTCCGGACCGTTCCGCTCCACCGGCCTGCGCCTCGTCGGCGCCCTGACCTCGGCCACCGCCGTCGCCCTCGTCGGCACGGCCGCCCTCACGGCCGCCGCCGCGGAGGCGGCAGGCGTCCACGACGACCGGCCGGTCGTCGTGCCCCGTCCGCCGGACCCGGCCGCCCTGCCGACGGAGACGAGCACGCGCGGCGTCACGTGGCGGTGGGACGGCGCCCGCTGGGTGCGCCTCCCCTGACCCGACTTCTTGCCCATCCGCCACCTCCGAGGGCCCGATCCGCCCCGTTCCACGTGGCAGATGGGCAATCAGTCGGGATGCAGGGGTCAGGCGGGGCGGTGGCGGGGGGATGTGGTCGGGGTCGGCGTCGGGGTGCGGCGGCCCGAGAGGCCCACCCCGACCGCAGCGCCGACGAGGGCCGGCACGGCGACGAGCACCGCCCAGAACCAGCCGCCGACCACCGTCTCGGTCGCCCAGAGGCCCCAGTCGAACGCGGTCGGGGCGCCGAGCTGGCCGGCCGCGGTGAAGACGGGCACGGCGAGGACGGCGACGACGCCCCAGCGCATGATGACGGGCCCGGCGGCGCCGGCCCGCAGGCCGTCGACGACCCCCCAGACGAGGGCGGTGACGGCGGCGACGAGCATCGCGGCGAGCCCCGCCCCGATGTTCGCGCCGACCGTGGGGCCGGAGAGCCGCTCGACGAGGGTGAGGGCCGCCCACGCGAGGACGGCGAGGGCGGCGGTGCGCCGCAGAGCGGCGAGAGCGGTGGTCATGGCGCGAGCATGGCGGCGCCCGGCGCGGGCCGGCGTGAGCACCGGTACTCAGGCGCGCGAGAGCCATCCGACTGGCCGACCTGTCCGCCGGCCGGTCCTGATCCCGACTTCTTGCGAGTTCCGCCGCTCGACGCGCCGCTGGACGGCGTGTCGAGCGGCTCAACTCGCAAGAAGTCGATGAAGAGGGGGTCGGGGTCAGGGGGCGGGGTCAGGGGGCGGGGTCGGATCAGGGGGAGTGGGTGCGGCGCAGGCGGGGGCAGCCGGCGCACTCGACGCACCCGGGCAGGGCGTAGATGAGGCAGCAGGACGCGCGGGGGACACCGCCGGGCCGGAGCATCCCGGCCGCCGACTCGGCCTCGCGGCGGGCGGCGGCCCACATGTCGTCGACGAGCGCCGCGCGCACGTGCGGCCCGAGGCGCACCGGGCTGCGGTACCCCTGCGCGAGCGGGGTCGCGACGGCGCGGTAGTCGGCCTCGGCGGCGTCGAGCCGGGCGGGCAGGTCCCGCGAGTCGGGCATGAGCCCGGCCAGCCGCACGGTGTCGGGGACGAGCGAGGGGGCGAGCGAGAAGGTCAGTCCGTCGAGGACCGCCCGCGCGGGCCCGGCCGCGGCGGCGTGCGCGGCCGTGTGCGCCGGCACCTGGAGCAGCCACTGGAGGACGAACACCGCCGCGACCGAGGGCGGGGCGACGCCGTCGTACCAGCGGGCGTGCATCCGCCGCAGCCCCTCGCGCCACGGGTCGGGGTCGACGTCGAGGTCGTGCGGCAGGTCAGGCCCCCCGACGACGAACCGCAGCCACGCGTGGCGGGCGGACATGCGCGCAGCGGCGGCACCCGGGTCGGGTGCCGCCGCTGCGTCGGGCGAACCGTGGCTCAGGAGTTCGCCTTGTCGTAGGCCTCCTGGACCTCGCTCGAGATGCGGCCGCGCTCGCTGACGTCGTAGCCGTTGCTGCGCGCCCACTCGCGGATCGCCGAGACGTCACGCTTGCTGCCGCCGCTGCTCTTGGCCGCGCCGCGGGAGGCGCTGCGCCGCCCGCCGGTGCGCTCGGCGTGGCCGATCCACACCGCCATCGCGTCGCGCAGCTTGCTCGCGTTGTCGCTGGTGAGGTCGATCTCGTAGCTGACGCCGTCGAGGGCGAAGGTGACCGTCTCGTCGGCAGGGGACTCCTTGTCGACGTCGTCGACGAGAAGGACCTGGACCTTTTTGGCCATGGTGTCGTGCCTCCGAATGCAGAAGGGAATTGCAGGGGTGGTCCGAGCATGCCGCACAAAGGTGCGCGACGTCTCACCCACAGGGTAAAGCGCAGGTAAAGGAAAGGAAAGTCCGAGAAATTCCTCAGTCGGCCTTTTCGTCGTTTCCCGGCGGCGTTCCGTGCTCAGCGGACGCCTCTCGCGCCGCCTGGCGGTCCTGCTCGGCCTCGAACCGGCTCTGGGCCAGGCGCTCGTTGCGGTCGGCCTCCATGATGCGTTTGACGATGACGTAGAAAAACGCCGCCGCGACGATCGTCGGGATGATCGCGACGAGATAGGGGACGATCGAACCCATCGGAATCAGGCCTCCGGCTTCAGGTGCGGAAAGAGGATGGTCTCGCGGATGTTCGCGCCGGTGAACAGCATGATGAGCCGGTCCACGCCCAGGCCCAGGCCACCCATCGGCGGGGCGCCGTACTCGAGCGCGCGCAGGAAGTCCTCGTCGAGCTGCATCGCCTCGGGGTCGCCGCCGGCGGCCCGCAGCGACTGGGCGGTGAGGACCTCGCGCTGGACGACGGGGTCGACGAGCTCGGAGAACCCGGTGCCGCGCTCGACGCCGGCGATGATGAGGTCCCACGCCTCGATGAGCCCGGGGGTGTCGCGGTGCGGCCGGGCGAGCGGCTGCGCGATGGCGGGGTAGTCGCAGAGGAAGGTCGGCTGGAGCAGGCCGGGCTCGACGAGCTCGCCGAGCAGCTCGAGGAAGACCTTGTCCTTCTCGAGCGCCGGGTCGACCTCGACCCCGTGCCGCTCGGCGTGCGCGAGCAGCGTCTCCTTCGAGGTCTCCTGCGTGACCTCCTCGCCGACGGCCTCGCTGACCCCCTCGTAGACGGGCAGCCAGCGCCACTCGCCGTCGAGGTCGACCGTGCCCGCAGGCGTCTCGACCTGCCGCGACCCGAGGGCGTCGGCGACGCCGAGGTAGAGGTCGCGCATGAGGCCGGCGATGGAGCGCTGGTCGCCCCACGCCTGGTAGGCCTCGAGCATCGTGAACTCGGGGGAGTGCGTCGCGTCGACGCCCTCGTTGCGGAAGATGCGGCCCATCTCGTAGACGCGGTCGACCCCGCCGACGACGGCCTTCTTGAGGTTGAGCTCGAGCGCGATGCGCAGGACCATCTCCTGGTCGAACGCGTTGAGGTGCGTCCGGAACGGCCGGGCCGCGGCCCCACCGTGGATGAGCTGGAGCACCGGCGTCTCGACCTCGAGGTAGCCCTGGCCGTCGAGGACGGAGCGGACGGCACGCAGCGCGGCGGCCTTCGTGCGCACCATGTCGCGGGCCTCCTGGCGCACGACGAGGTCGGCGTAGCGCTGGCGGACGCGCGACCCCTCCGAGAGCTCCTTGTGGAGGGTCGGCAGCGGCCGCAGCGCCTTGCTCGCGACGCCCCAGCGGGTCGCCATCACCGACAGCTCGCCACGACGGCTGGAGATGACCCGACCCTCGACCCACACGTGGTCGCCGAGGTCGGCGTCGCGCTTGAAGGCGTCGAGCGCCTCCTGCCCCACCTCGGCGAGGCTGAGCATCACCTGGAGGCGGGTGCCGACACCCTCCTGCAGCGTCGCGAACGCGAGCTTGCCGGTGGTGCGGACGAAGACGACGCGGCCGGCGACGGCGACGACGTCCTGGGTCTCCTCGCCGGTCTCCAGGTGCGCCCACTGCTCGCGGACCTCGGCGAGCGAGTGCGTGCGCGGGACGGCGACGGGGTAGGCCTGGCCGCCCTCGGCGATCAGCCGGTCGCGCTTCTCGCGCCGGACCCGCATCTGCTCGGGCAGCTCGGCCTCGGGAAGGGCGGTGGTGGGGTTCTCGGTCACGGAGGACAAGCCTACGGACCCGCGGGGGCCGGTCCGCCCCCTGCCCGCCCAGCGACCGCCGCCGGCACGAGGCCCGGATGTCGGGGCGCGTCGGTAGCGTCGCCCGCGTGGCGAGGCACGGGAGCTGGGAGGAGGGGCTGCCCGCGCGCCGGCTCGAGCACGCCGACCCCGTCGAGCTGCCGCCGCCCGACGTCTGGCCGCGCACCGTGCCGGCGGTCGAGCAGGTCCTCGCGCACGGCGTCGACCTCGCGCGCTGCACGGTGCTCGTCGGCGAGAACGGCTCCGGCAAGTCGACGCTCGTCGAGGCGCTCGCGATGGCCGTCGGGATGAACGCCGAGGGCGGCTCGACCGGCGCCGCGCACCGCACCCACGCGAGCGAGTCGCCGCTGCACGAGTGGCTGCGCGTCGTCCGCGACCCCGGGGCGCCGCGCTGGGGCTACTTCGTGCGGGCCGAGACGATGCACGGCCTCTTCACCTACCTCGACACCTCGCGCGCCGACTCACCGTGGAGCCGTGACCCGCTCTTCCACGGCCTCTCGCACGGCGAGTCCTTCGTCGCGCTGCTCGGCACGCGGCGCTTCCGCGGCGAGGGCCTCTTCGTGATGGACGAGCCGGAGGCCGGGCTGTCGTTCTCGGCGCAGCTGCACCTCGTCGCCGAGCTGACCGAGATGGCCCGGCGGCCGCGCACGCAGGTCGTCCTCGCGACGCACTCGCCGGTGCTCGCGGCCGTCCCGGGGGCGCACCTGCTCGAGCTCGGCGAGCACGGCATCCGGCCGAGCGCGTGGGAGGAGCTCGACCTCGTGGCGCACCACCGCGGCTTCCTCGACGCCCCGCGCCGGTACCTGCGGCACGTCGTCGACGACCTCGACGACTGACGGGGGCGCCGGGGCTCAACGCTCGTCGAGGGTCATCTCGAGCGTGTAGCCGTCGGCGTCGTAGCAGTGGTTGGCGTGCTCGACCGGCTCGCCGTGCGCCCCGAAGGCCGTGCGCGCCATCGTGAGGACCGGCTTCGTGCCCTTGAGCGCGAGCCGCCGCCGCTCCTCGGGGGTCGGCATCCGGGCGCCGACCGACTGGCGGGCGACGACGGGTACGGCGCCGCGGGTGCGCAGGGCGGCGTAGAGGCCGGTGGCCTCGAGCTCCTCGGCGGTGAGGTCCGACAGGCCCGGCGGCAGCCAGTTGTGGAGGACGGCGAGGGGGCGCCCGTCGACCGTCCGCAGCCGGACGATGCCGAGCAGCGGTGTCTCGGAGGGCAGCTCGAACGCGGCGGCGGCCTCCTCGTTGCGCGTCATCTCCAGCGAGAGCACGGTCGTGCCCGGGGTGCGGCCGGTGCGCAGGAGGTCGTCGTGGAGGCTCGACAGCTCGGCCCGACGGTGCACCCGGGTCGGTGCGACCGTCGTCCCGATGCCGCGGCGGCGCACGAGCAGGCCGCGGTCGACGAGGTCCTGCATCGCGCGGCGGACGGTGGGCCGCGAGAGCCCGAGCCGGCTCGCGAGGTCGAGCTCGTTCTCGACGGCGTCGCCGGGCGCGAGGACGCCGTCGCGCACCGCCCCGCCGAGCTGCTCGGCGAGCTGGTGCCACAGTGGCACGGGGGAGGTGCGGTCGATCCGCACCGTCACCTGTCGAGCCGCCATGGAGGGGACTGTACAGCCGGCGCCGCGTCGTGTCAGTATGTCCTGACAAAGGAGGTCGGATGAGGGTCGGACTCGCGGGAGCCGGACGGATCGGGGCGTTCCACGCCCGCACGCTGGCCGGGCTCGAGGGCGTCGGGGCGCTCGTCGTCGCGGACGCCGACGCGGCCCGCGCGGCGCAGGTGGCCGCGACCCTCCCCGTCGCCGAGGCCGTCGCCATCGACCAGCTCGTCGGCTCCGGCCTCGATGCCCTCGTCGTCGCGACCTCCACCCCCGGGCACGCCCCGCTCGTGCGGGCCGGCGTCGAGGCGGGCGTCCCCGTCTTCGTCGAGAAGCCCCTCGCCGCCACCCTCGACGGCACGCTCGAGCTCGTGCGCCTCGTCGAGGCCGCCGACACCCCCGTGCACGTCGGCTTCCAGCGGCGCTTCGACACCGGCTACCGGCGGGCCCGCGAGGCCGTCGCGTCCGGCGCGCTCGGGTTCGTCCACACCCTGCGGGCGACGACGTCCGACCGCCGTCCGCCGCACCCCGACTACGTGCCGACCTCCGGCGGCATCTTCCGCGACTGCGCGGTGCACGACGCCGACGCCGTCCGCTTCGTCACCGGCCGCGAGGTGCTCACCGTCCAGGCCGTCGGCGGCACGAAGGGGGAACCGTTCTTCGCCGCCGCCGGCGACGTCGCCAGTGCCGCCGCGCTGCTGACCCTCGACGACGGCACCATCGCCGTCCTCACGACGACCCGCTACTCCGGCCAGGGCCACGACGTCCGGCTCGAGGTCGTCGGCTCCGAGGGCTCGGTGGCCGTCGGCCTCGACGACAGCCTCGCGCTGCGCTCGGTCGAGGACGGCGTCACCTTCCCCGCCGGGCCGGTCCACGAGGCCTTCATGGACCGCTTCGAGCCGGCCTACCGCGCCGAGCTCGCCGCCTTCCTCGACGTCGCCCGCGGCGCGGCGCCGAGCCCCTGCACCGTCCGCGACGCGCTCGAGGCCTCCCGCGTCGTCGAGGCCGCCACGCTCGCCCTCGCCGAGGGCCGCACCGTCGCCCTGTCCGAGATCCCCACCACCTGAAGGAACCGTCGATGACCACCGCACCCGTCGCCCAGCGCATCGCCGGCGCCCCCATCTCCTGGGGCGTCTGCGAGGTCCCCGGCTGGGGCCACCAGCTGACCCCGGACCTCGTCCTCGCCCAGATGCGCGAGGTCGGCCTCGCCGCCACCGAGTTCGGCCCCGACGGGTTCCTCCCCGACGCGCCCGAGGCGAAGGCCGAGACGCTCGCGGCCGCCGGCCTGCGCGCGGTCGGGCAGTTCGTGCCGGTCGTCCTCCACGACACCGCGGTCGACCCCCTCCCCGCGGTCGAGGAGGCGATGACCGGCCTGGTCGCCGCGCAGGCCGGCGTCGTCGTCATCGCCGCGGCCACCGGGGCCGACGGCTACGACGAGCGCCCGGACCTCGACGACGACCAGTGGGCGACGCTGCTGGCCAACCTCGACCGGATCAGCGACGCCGCCGCCGCGCGCGGCCTCCTCGCCGCGCTCCACCCGCACGTCGGCACGATGGTCGAGAGCGGTACCGAGACCGAGCGCGTCCTCGCCGGCAGCCGCATCGCCCTCTGCCTCGACACCGGGCACCTCCTCATCGGCGGCGGCGACCCGGTGGCGGTGGCCGCGCAGCACCCCGACCGCATCGGGCACGTGCACCTCAAGGACGTGCGCCTCGACCTCGCCGACCGCGTGCGCGCGGGCGAGCTCTCGTACACCGACGCCGTGGGCGCCGGGATGTACGTGCCGCTCGGCGAGGGCGACGTCGACGTCGCCGCGATCATCGGCTCGCTCGAGGCGGCCGGCTACGACGGCTGGTACGTCCTCGAGCAGGACACGGTCCTCACCGGTGACCCCGACGCCACCGGGGTCGACCCCGCCGCCGACGTCCGGGCCTCGGTCGCGCACGTCGTCGGGGTCGCCGACCGGCTCGGGGACCGCCCGTGAGCACCCCCGACCTCGTCGCGATCGGGCGCACCGGGGTCGACGTCTACCCGCTCCAGCACGGGGTGGGCCTCGAGGACGTCGAGACCTTCCAGAAGTTCCTCGGCGGCAGCGCGACCAACGTCGCCGTCGCCGCCGCCCGGCACGGGCACTCCGCCCTCCTCGTCACCAAGGTCGCCGACGACGCCTTCGGCCGGTACGTCCGGCGCGAGGCCGAGCGCCTCGGGGTCGACGGCTCGGCCATCGCCGTCCACGCGGGGGACGGGCCGCCGACGCCGGTCACCTTCTGCGAGGTGCACCCGCCGGACCACTTCCCGCTCTCGTTCTACCGCTGGCCGACGGCCCCCGACCTGCTGCTCACCGACGACGACCTGCCGCTGGACGCCGTGCGCGACGCCCGCGTCTTCTGGGCGACGGTGACCGGGCTGTCGCAGGAGCCCTCGCGCGGCGCGCACCACACCGCGTGGGCGGCGCGCGGCCGGGCCCGCCACACCGTCCTCGACCTCGACTGGCGCCCGATGTTCTGGGCCGACCCCGCCGAGGCGAGCGCCGAGGTCGGCCGGGCGCTCGAGCACGTGACCGTCGCGGTCGGCAACCTCGAGGAGTGCGAGGTCGCCGTCGGCGAGACCGACCCCCACCGCGCCGCCGACGCCCTCCTGGAGCGCGGGCTCGAGCTCGCCGTCGTCAAGCAGGGGCCCCGCGGCGTCCTCGCCGCGACGGCCGACGAGCGCGTCGAGGCCGCCCCCTTCCCCGTCGACGTCGTCAACGGCCTCGGCGCCGGCGACGCGTTCGGGGGCGCGCTCGTCCACGGGCTGCTCGAGGGCTGGGACCTGGAGCGGACCGTCCGCTTCGCCAACGTCGCCGGCGCCATCGTCGCCGGCCGGCTCGAGTGCTCGACCGCGATGCCGACGAGCGACGAGGTCGAGGCCGCGCTCGCCGGGGCCGGGCGGTGACCGCCGTGACGACCCGCCGCGTCGGACCCGCCGACCTCGCCCGCCTCACCGAGGTGCGCGCCCGCGAGCCGCAGCAGGTGGCCCGCCTGTGGGACGAGCGCCGGCTGCGCCCGCTGCTGCCCGCCGACGGCCGCCTGCTCCTCGTCGCCGCCGACCACCCCGCCCGCGGCGCGCTCGGCGTCGGCGCCGACCCGATGGCGATGGCCAGCCGCACGGAGCTGCTCGACCGGCTCGTCACGGCCCTCGAGCGCCCCGGTGTCGACGGCGTGCTCGGGACCCCCGACATCCTCGAGGACCTCCTGCTGCTCGGCGCGCTCGACGGCAAGGTTGTCATCGGCTCGATGAACCGCGGTGGGCTGCAGGGCGCCTCGTGGGAGCTCGACGACCGCTTCACCGCCTACACCGCCGAGGCCGTCCGCCGGCTCGGGCTCGACGGCGGCAAGATGCTCACCCGCATCGCGCTCGAGGACGCCGGCTCGGTCCGTACCCTCGAGGCGTGCGCGCAGGCGGTCACCGACCTCGCCGACGCCGGGCTGCTCGCGATGGTCGAGCCGTTCTGGTCCGTGCGCGAGGACGGCCGCGTGCGCAACCTGCTCGACGCCGAGTCGATGGTGCGCGCCGTGCACGTCGCCTCCGGCCTCGGCGCCAGCAGCGCGCACACGTGGCTCAAGCTGCCGGTCGTCGACGACCTCGAGCGGGTCATGGACGCCACGACCCTGCCGACCCTGCTCCTCGGCGGCGACCCCGCCGGCGCGCCGGCCGAGACGTACGCGTCCTGGGGGCACGCCCTCGGGCTGCCGTCGGTCCGCGGGCTCGTCGTCGGGCGCGCCCTGCTCTACCCGCGCGAGGGCGACGTCGCCGCCGCGGTGGACGTGGCGGCGGACCTCGTCCACGGTGGGGCGTCATGAGCACCGGTCGCGACAACGAGGCGTACGTCCGCCCGCTCGGCAGCGCCGTCGACGGCGACTTCGGGGTCGCCGTCACGCCGACGTCCTCCTCGCCGGTCCCCGGGTGGCGGCACACGACGCTGCGGGTCGCCACTCTCGAGGGGGCTCCGGTCGAGCACGAGGCGGGCGAGGAGGAGACGCTCGTCGTCCCGCTCGTCGGGTCCGTCCGGGTCGAGGTGACCGAGGCCGACGGCACGACGCACGCCGTCGACCTCGCCGGCCGCGCCTCGGTCTTCGACGGCCCCACCGACGTCGTCTACGCCGGCCGCGGCTCGCGCCTGCGGGTCACCGGCACGACCGACGGGCCGGCCCGGGTCGCCCTGTGCGGTGCCCCCGCGACGAAGGCCGACGCGCCCAAGCCGTTCCGGCACCTGGCCGCCGCCGACGTCCCCGTCGAGCTGCGCGGCGCCGGCCGGGCCAGCCGCGAGGTGCGGAACATGGGCCTGCCCGACGTCCTCGACGCCGACTCCTTCCTCGTCTGCGAGGTCGTCACGCCCGCCGGCAACTGGTCGAGCTGGCCGCCGCACAAGCACGACGTCGAGCGGCCCGGCGAGGAGACCGAGCTCGAGGAGGTCTACTACGTCGAGACCCGCTCGACCGACCCGCGCGGGACCGACCCCGTCGGCTACCTCCGGGTCTACGGGTCGAGCGACGAGCGGCCCCTCGACGTCGTCGCCGAGGTCCGCACCGGCGACGTCGTCCTCGTGCCCCACGGCTGGCACGGCCCGGCGGTCGCCGCCCCCGACGCCGACCTCTACTACCTCAACGTCATGGCCGGGCCCGGCCCCGAGCGGGCCTGGCGCATCTGCGACGACCCCGCCCACGCCTGGGTGCGGGAGTCCTGGCCCGACGAGCCCTTCGACCCCCGACTTCCCCTGGGAGGCAGCCGATGACCGCGCCCGAGACCGTCCGCCTCACCGTCGCGCAGGCGGTGGTGCGCTTCCTCGCGCAGCAGTGGACCGAGCGCGACGGCGAGCGGCAGCGCCTCTTCGCCGGGTGCCTCGGCATCTTCGGCCACGGCAACGTCGCCGGTGTCGGGCAGGCCCTCCTCGAGGACGAGCTGCGCGCCGCCGAGGCCGGCGAGGAGCCCGGCCTGCGCTACGTCCTCGGCCGCAACGAGCAGGCGATGGTCCACACCGCCGTCGGCTACGCCAAGCACCGCGACCGCCTGACGACGTGGGCGGTCACCGCCTCGGTCGGCCCCGGCTCGACGAACATGCTCACCGGGGCCGCGCTCGCGACCATCAACCGCATCCCGGTGCTCCTGCTGCCGTCGGGCACCTTCGCCACGCGCGTCGCCGCCCCCGTGCTCCAGGAGCTCGAGCTGCCGTACGCCGCCGACGTCAGCGTCAACGACGCCTTCCGGCCGCTGTCGCGCTTCTACGACCAGGTCGACCGGCCCGAGCAGCTGCCCGCGGCGCTCCTCGGCGCCTGCCGCGTGCTCACCGACCCCGCCGAGACCGGTGCGGCGACCATCTCGCTGCCGCAGGACGTGCAGGCCGAGGCCTTCGACTGGCCGGTCGAGCTGTTCGCCGAGCGTGTCTGGCACGTGGCCCGGCCGCCGGCCGAGCCCTCGCGCGTCGCCGACGTCGCCGACGCCCTCCGCTCGGCGCAGCGGCCGCTCGTCGTCGCCGGCGGCGGCGTGCACTACTCCGGCGCCGAGACCGCGCTCGCCGCCTTCGCCGAGGCGACCGGGGTGCCGGTGGCCGAGACCCAGGCCGGCAAGGGCGCTCTCCCGCACGGGCACCCGCAGCTCGTGGGGGCGGTCGGCTCCACCGGCACGACCGCGGCCAACGCGCTCGCCGCGCAGGCCGACCTCGTCATTGGTGTCGGCACGCGCTGGTCGGACTTCACGACCGCCTCGCGGACCGCGTTCGCGCGCGCCGGGGTCCGGTTCGTCAGCCTCAACGTCGCCGCGTTCGACGCGGGCAAGCACAGCGGCATCCCGCTCGTCGCCGACGCGCGCTCCGGCCTCGAGGCGCTGACCGACGCCCTGGCCGGCCACCGGGTCGACGACTCCTACGCCGACGAGGTGGCCGACCTCTGGCGCGCGTGGGACGCCCAGGTCGACGCGACCTACGACCCGCCCGCCGATGTCACCGACGGCCTCGCGCCCGGCCTGCTCACCCAGGGCCAGGTGCTCGGCGTCGTCAACGAGCACACCGACCCGCGCGACGTCGTCCTCTGCGCGGCCGGCTCGATGCCCGGCGACCTGCACAAGCTGTGGCGGGTGCGCGACCGCAAGGGCTACCACGTCGAGTACGGCTACTCCTGCATGGGCTACGAGATCCCCGGCGCCCTCGGGGTCGCGCTCGCCGACGACACCCGCGACGTCGTCGCGATGGTCGGCGACGGCGGCTACCTCATGATGCCGACCGAGCTCGTCGTCGCGGTCCAGGAGCGGGTCAAGCTCGTCGTCGTGCTCGTCCAGAACCACGGCTTCCACTCGATCGGGTCGCTGTCGGAGGGCCTCGGCTCGCAGCGCTTCGGGACCTCGTACGAGTACCGGGGCGCCGACGGACGGCTCGACGGCGGTCACCTGCCGGTCGACCTCGCCGCGAACGCCCGCAGCCTCGGCGCCCACGTCATCGAGGTGCACTCGCGCGACGAGCTCCTCGCCGCTCTGGCGCAGGCCAAGGCCGCCCCGCGCGACGGCGGCCCGGTCGTCATCCACGTCGAGACCGACCCGCGCGTCCACGCCCCGTCGAGCGAGTCGTGGTGGGACGTCCCCGTCGCGCAGGTCTCGTCGCTCGCGTCCACCCAGGGCGCCTCCACCGCGTACCGCGAGGCCAAGGCCGCGCAGCGCCACCACCTCGCCCCGACCCTCCCGAAGGAGACCGCCCGATGAGCCCGTCCACCGTCCGCGTCGGGGTGCTCGGCGTCGGCCTCATGGGCACCGACCACGCCGAGCGCCTCGCCGCCCGCGTCGCCGGCGCCGGCCTGGCCGCCGTCGCCGACCCCGACCACGCGCGGGCCCGCGAGCTCGCCGGCCGTCTGGGCGCGCGGGCCCACGAGGACCCCCTCGACCTCGTGGCCGACGACGACGTCGACGCCGTCGTCGTCGCCTCCCCCGGCTTCGTCCACGAGGAGCAGGTGCTCGCCTGCCTCGCGGCCGGCAAGCCCGTGCTCTGCGAGAAGCCGCTGACGATGGACGACGCGTCCTCGCTGCGGCTCGTCGAGGCCGAGGCGGCACTCGGGCGGCGCCTCGTCACCGTCGGGTTCATGCGGCGCTTCGACCCCGAGTACGCGCAGGTGCGCTCGCTCCTGGCGGCCGGCGACCGCGGGCGGCTGCTCGTCCTGCACAACGTGCACCGCAACCGGTCGGTCCCCAACGCCGACTTCCGCTCCGAGATGATCGTGCGCGACAGCCTCGTCCACGAGGTCGACTCCTCGCGCTTCCTCTTCGACGACGAGATCGTCGAGGTCACGGTCCTCGCACCCGCCCCGACGTCGCACGCCGCGCAGGGCGTCCTCGACCCGCAGGTCGCCCTGTTCCGGATGGCCGGCGGCGGCCTCGTGACCAACGAGGTGTTCGTCAACAGCCAGGTCGGCTACGAGGTGCGCTTCGAGGCGGTGGCCGAGCGCGGCTCGCTCACCGCGGGGCTGCACTCGACCGCGCTGCTCGGCACGAGCGCGGCCGGGGGCGAGGGGGCGTGGGGCGGTGTCGTCCCGGCCGACTACCGGACGCGCTTCGCCCGCGCCTACGACCTCGAGGTGCAGGCCTGGGTCGACGGCATCCGCTCGGGCAGCGGCGCGGTCGGCGCCTCGGCGTGGGACGGCTACGCCGCGACCGCCGTGAGCACCGCCGGCATGACCTCGCTCGCGTCCGGTGCGCCGGTCGCCGTCACGCTGGCCGAGCGGCCGGCGCTCTACGCCTCGGCTGCTGATCCCGTCGCCGTTCCGTGACCCGGGCGCGGACTCCACATCCGCGGCCGCACCTGACACACTGAATCCACCACTGACACGGACAAGGACCGATACCCGTGAGCTCGACCCCCACCCGCATCACCCACCTCGTCGCCGGCACCCCGTGGGAGGGCACCGCCGAGCGCACGAGCCCCGTCTACAACCCGGCCACCGGGGCGCAGACCGGCGTCCTCGACCTCGCCTCGGCGCAGGTCGTCGGTGACGTCGTCGGCCGCGCGAAGCAGGCCTGGCTCGACGAGTGGCGCGACGCCTCGCTCGCCAAGCGCACGCAGGTCCTCTTCACGTTCCGCCAGCTGCTCGACGAGCGCAAGGAGGACATCGCCGCGCTCATCACCGCCGAGCACGGCAAGGTCCTCTCCGACGCGGTCGGCGAGGTGACCCGTGGCCTCGAGGTCGCCGAGTTCGCCTGCGGCATCCCGCACCTCATGAAGGGCGGCTTCACCGAGAACGCCTCGACGAAGGTCGACGTCTACTCCATCCGGCAGAGCCTCGGCGTCGTCGCCGTCATCAGCCCGTTCAACTTCCCGGCGATGGTGCCGCTGTGGTTCGTGCCCGTCGCCATCGCCTGCGGCAACGCGGTCGTCATCAAGCCCTCCGAGAAGGACCCGTCGGCGGTCAACGCCGTCGCCGCCCTGTGGAAGGAGGCCGGCCTGCCCGACGGCGTGCTCAACGTCGTCCACGGCGACAAGGAGGCCGTCGACGCGCTGCTCACCCACCCGGACGTACGCGCCGTCTCGTTCGTCGGCTCGACCCCCATCGCGAAGTACGTCTACGAGACCGGGACCGCGCACGGCAAGCGCGTCCAGGCCCTCGGCGGCGCGAAGAACCACATGGTCGTCCTGCCCGACGCCGACCTCGACCTCGCCGCCGACGCCGCCGTCAACGCCGGCTTCGGCTCGGCCGGCGAGCGCTGCATGGCCATCTCCGCGCTCGTCGCGCTCGAGCCGATCGCCGACGAGCTCGTCGGGAAGATCAAGGACCGGATGGGCAAGCTCGTCACCGGCGACGGCACGCGCGGCTGCGACATGGGCCCGCTCGTGACGAAGCAGCACCGCGACAAGGTCGCCTCCTACCTCGACGCCGGCGTCGAGGCGGGCGCCACGCTCGTCGTCGACGGCCGCGAGGGCGACGTCGACGCCGACGGCGAGGGGTTCTTCCTGCGCCCCACGCTCTTCGACGACGTGACCCCCGAGATGTCGGTCTACACCGACGAGATCTTCGGGCCGGTGCTGTCGGTCGTCCGCGCCAAGAGCTACGACGAGGCCATCGAGCTGATCAACGCCAACCAGTACGGCAACGGCACGGCGATCTTCACCAACGACGGCGGCGCGGCCCGGCGCTTCCAGCACGAGGTCGAGGTCGGGATGATCGGCATCAACGTGCCGATCCCCGTGCCGATGGCGTACTACTCCTTCGGCGGGTGGAAGAACAGCCTCTTCGGCGACACCCACGCCCACGGCATGGAGGGCGTGCACTTCTTCACCCGCGGCAAGGTCGTCACCTCGCGCTGGCTCGACCCGAGCCACGGCGGCATCGAACTCGGCTTCCCGCAGAACGTCTGACGGCGCCGCTGCCGGGGCGCCGAGACCCCGCTTTGTCCACGAGACCCCGGCTCCGAGCCGGGGTCTCGTGGACATTTCGGGGTGACCCCGAAAAGGTGAGGCGTGAGGGGGCGTGGGGATGGTGGGGCGCGTGGGGCGTGCGTGCATCGTTGTCACTTCGTGACGCCCGTCGGGCCCCGGTCGTGTGGCCGGACGACGCCACCTGCTCCATCATGAGGTGCGGTGCGTGGCCTCTGCGCGCGCCACCCGGGGACGAGGACGGACCAGACATGAGCACGCGCAGGACCCTGCTGCTGACCGCCGCCGTGGCGGTCCCGCTGGCGCTGGGGGGCGCCGGCACCGCCTACGCCGCGCACTACCAGGACCGCGCGCTGCCCGGCAGCAGCGTCGGGGGCGTGGACGTGGCGGGCATGACCCGCTCCGAGCTGACCGCGGCCGTGAGCCGGCAGGCGGAGGCCCTCCGGGTCACCGTCGAGGCCGGCGGCACGACCCGCACCGTGAGCCCCGCCGAGCTCGGCTACCGGGTCGACGTCGACGCCACCGTCGACGCGGTGCTCGCCGCCGACCACCGCTCGTGGTCCGAGTACGCCCGCTCCCTCGTCTCGAGCCGCGACGCCGCGGCGGTCGTCACCACCGACGACGCCACCGTGCAGCGGACCGTCGCCGGCCTCGTCGGGGCCGCCGGCGAGAAGGGGCGGGACGCGCAGGTGCGCCTCGCCCCGAGCAAGAAGTCGTTCACGGTCGTCCCCGCCGTCGCCGGCCGCACCGTCGACCCCGCAAGCTTCCAGGACGTCGTCGAGCGCGCCACCCGGGCGATGCAGCCCGCCACCGCGCACGTCGAGTTCGTCGAGCGCGCCCCGGCGGTCACGACCGCCCGGGCCCAGGAGGTCGCCGACGCGGCGAACGCCGTCGCGCGCACGTCGGTGAGCATCAGCGACGGCGACGAGAAGCATTCCGCCCTCACGACGCGCAAGGCGTCGTGGGTCACCATCCCGACGACCGACGGGGTGCTCGGGACCCCGACCGTCGACGCGAAGAAGGTGCGGGCCTGGGTCGACTCGGTCGCGACGGACGCGAAGCGAGCCCCGGTGAAGGGTCTGCGCTACCTGGACGCCGACGGCACCGTGCGCCGGGTCGTGACCGAGGCCGTCGACGGCCGCACCGCGAAGGACACCGATGCGCTGGCCGCCGAGGTCGTCGCCGCGCTGGGCCGCCACACGAAGTACGCCGGCACCCTGCAGTACACCACCGTCCCGGCCGGCTGGGAGGAGCGCACCGTCGCGCCCGGCGCCGAGAAGCTCGCCTACCCGGCCGCGGTCGGGGAGAAGTGGATCGACGTCAACCTCAGCAAGCACACGATGACCGCCTACGTCGGCGCGAAGGTCGTCTACGGCCCGATCTCGATGGTCAACGGTTCGGCCGAGAAGCCGACCGTCACCGGCACGTTCCAGGTGTACTACAAGAACCCGTTGATGACGATGCGCGGCAGCAACGCCGACGGCACGAACTACGAGACGCCGGACGTGCCGTGGTCCTCGTTCTTCCACCGCGGCTTCGCCCTCCACGGGGCGCCGTGGCGCAGCACCTTCGGGTACTCCGCGTCGCACGGCTGCATCAACCTGCCGGTGCCGGTCGCGAAGTGGGTCTACGACTTCGCGACCATCGGCACGACGGTCACCAGCCACTACTGACCGGGCCGGGCGCCGGCTCAGACGAGCAGGGCCGCGGCGGCCACGGCCGAGGCGACGAGCACCGCGACGTCGAACGTGCCCTGCCCGATCCGCCGGACCGTCGCGTAGCCGAGGAGGCCACCGACGAGGACGAGCGGCGCGAGCAGGGCCGCGCGTCCCACGTCGGCGGGGTGCAGCAGCCCGAGGCCGACGGAGAACGGCACCTTGACGAGGTTGACGATGAGGAAGAACCACGCGTTGGTGCCGACGAACCGTCGCTTGTCGATGCCGGACGCCGACAGGTAGAGCGTCATGACGGCGCCGGCCGCGTTCGCGGTCATCGTCGCGAAGCCGACGCCGGTGCCCGCGGCCCACGCGACGGGTCGGCGCTCGTGGACGTCGCTGCCGCCGCCGTCGCTGCGTCGCTTGACCCACAGCTGGAGCAGGACGAGCACGAGGAGGATGCCACCGATGCTCCGCCGCAGCGTCGTGTCGTCGACGACCCCGAGGAACAGCGAGCCGAGGACGAGCCCGGGCAGGACGGCCGGCAGCAGGCGGCGGATGAGCGACCAGTCGGCGTCCCGGCGGTAGTGCGCGACGGCCACGAGGTCGCCGACGACGAGCACGGCGAGGATGGCGCCGGTCGACTGCCGGGCCGGCAGGACCGACGCGAAGATCGCGACGGACACGACGGCCAGGCCACCGAGCGCCGTCTTGGAGTAGCCGATGACGACCGCCGCGACGGCCATGAGGCCGGCCGCGACGAGGCCACCACCGAGCAGGTCCACCGCGCGGACGCTACCGGGCGCAGCGGCGCCGGGGTCAGCGCGTGCCGAAGTCCTGCGTCCAGTAGATGGAGTAGTCACCGCTGCCCTGCGAGACACCGACGCCGATCGCCTTGTTGCCGCAGTTGAGGATGTTCTTGCGGTGGCCGGTGCTCTTCATCCACGAGTCGACGACCGCCTTGGCGGTGCGCTGGCCCGCGGCGATGTTCTCGGCCGAGCCGTACCGGTACCCGGTGGCGCGGATCCGGTCCCACGGGGAGCGCCCGTCCTTCGAGGTGTGGCTGAAGTAGTTCTTCGTCCGCATGTCGTAACTGTGGGCCTGGGCGGCCCTGCGCAGCGCCTCGCTCGCACGCAGCGGGGAGCACCCCACCTTCGCGCGCTCGGCGTTGACGCGGGTGATGACCTCCTGGGCCAACGGCTGCATCGCGGCCTGCGCCGGGGCGGCGGTGACGACGGCGCCGACGGCGAGCGGGGCCGCGAGGGCCGTGGCGAGGAGGGAACGGACGGGCAGGGAAGCGGGCATCGCAGGACCTCGGGGGTGGTCGCGCCACGCGGGCGCGGGGTGACAGAGGGATGCGCCGGGCAGGGATGACGGCGCCCGGCCACCATGCCACGGCCGGCGGGGCGGCCGCACGACGGACGGGTGAGGGGTCGGCCGACCGGCCGACCCCTCACCCGTGCGGTGGTGCCGTCGCTCAGCGGCGCCGCTGCCGGCGGCGCTGGAACTTCTTCAGCTCGAGACGGACGATGTCGCGGCGGCGCCGGCCCTCGACCTTGTTCGGCAGCGAGAGCTCGACGACCTTCCAGTACACCGACGCCGCCTGCTTCCAGAGGCTGCCGGTGACGTAGGGCAGGTCGTGGCGCTGCATGAGGTCGCGGATCTGCGGGGCGATCTCGGCGTACCGGTTGCTCGGCATGTCCGGGAAGAGGTGGTGCTCGATCTGGTGGCTGAGGTTGCCGGTCATCACGTGCATCGCCTTGGTGCCCGAGATGTTGCCGGAGCCGAGCATCTGGCGCAGGTACCACTCGCCACGGGTCTCGCCGTCGATCGAGGTCTTCTCGAAGGTGGAGATGCCGGGCGGGAAGTGGCCGCAGATGATGACCGTGTTGGTCCACACGTTGCGCACGAGGTTGGCGACGACGTTCGCGGTGAGCGTCGTGCGGGCCGAGCCCGTGACGGCCGATAGCGCGGGGTGGACGAGGTAGTCCTTCGTCGCCTGGCGGCGGATCTTCGCGAGCACCTCGTCGCGGTTCTTGCGGAACTCGGCCTTGTCCTCCTCGCTGAGGCGGTGCTTCTTCGCGAGGTAGCCGCCGAGCTCGAGGTCGTAGGCGGCGATGGAGTACTCGAAGAGCAGCGCGTTGCCCACGTGCCAGATCGGCTGGAAGAGGTAGAAGAGGCTCCACTTCTGGTCCTCGTCGACCCGCAGGATGCCGTAGCCGAGGTCGTTGTCGCGGCCGAGCACGTTGGTGAAGGTGTGGTGGATCTCGTTGTGGCTGTGCTTCCACTGGCTGGCCGGCGAGGCGTTGTCCCACTCCCACGCCGTCGAGTGGATCTTCGGGTCACGCATCCAGTCCCACTGGCCGTGCATGACGTTGTGGCCGATCTCCATGTTCTCGAGGATCTTGGCGACCGAGAGGCCGGCCGTGCCGATCCACCAGGCCGGGCGGAAGCCCTTGACCTTGACGCCGCTGAAGAGCAGCGCGGCGCGCGAGCCCATCTCGAGGTAGCGCTGGACCTTGATGACCTTGCGGATGTAGGCCGCATCGCGCTCGCCGCGGGAGTCCATGACCTCCTTGCGCAGGGCGTCGAGCTCGTGGCCGATGCCCTCGATCTGCTCGGGGGTCAGGTGCGCGGCCGGGTTGGGGCGGCCGGACTTCTTGAGGGCGGGGCGCTGGGGGCGCGGGGCGTCGGACGCGACGCGCAGGCGCGGGTTGATGCCGTGCGGCTTGCTCGAGCCGTGGGCGGGGGTGCGCTCGGGGGCGAGGGTCATGGGGTGGTCCTTCCGTGGAGGGGTCGGGAGGGCGGTCGGGTGGTCAGAGGTCGAGCTCGCAGGAGCCGGCGACGGCGTTGACGCACGTCTGGACCGGCAGCGGCTCGTCGGACTCGTGGACGGTGACCTCGCCGGTGCGCAGGTCACGGATCGCGCCGGAGCGCATCGGCACGACGCAGCCGAAGCAGATACCCATCCGGCAGCCGCTCGGCATGAGGACGCCGGCGTCCTCGCCGGCGTCGAGGATGGCGGTGGCGCCGTCGGCCTCCACGATGCGGCTGCTGCGGGCGAAGGTGACGGTGCCGCCCTCGCCGGGCTCGACGACGCTCGGGCGGAAGCGCTCGACGTGGAGGCGCTCGGGCACACCGGCGTTCGCCCAGTGCTTCTCGACGGCGTCGAGCAGCGCGGTCGGGCCGCACAGCCAGGTCTCGCGCTCGCGCCAGTCCGGGACGAGGGTGTCGAGGCGGGCGAGGTCGAGGACGCCGTGGACGTCGTCGAGGTTGAGGCTGAGGGCGAGCCGGCCGGCGGCGTGGTGCCCGGCGAGCTCGCGGTGGAAGATCACGTCGCGCTCGGAGGGGGCGCAGTGGACGTGCGCGACGTCGGCGAGCTCGCCGAGGTGGTTGCGCAGCATCCCCATGACCGGCGTGATGCCGCTGCCGGCGGTGAGGAAGAGGACCTTCGCGGGGGCGGGCGTCGGCAGCGTGAAGTCACCGGTCGCCTGGTCGAGCATCACGAGGGTGCCCGGGGTCGCGTGGCGCACGAGGTGGCTGCTGACCTTGCCCTCGGGGATCGCCTTGGTCGTGATGGCGATGCATCCCGCGGGGAGGCCGGCCGCGGCGGTGCCGTCGGCGCGGTGGGTCAGGCTGTAGGCGCGCCAGTGGCGGACGCCGTCGATGTCGACGCCGATCCGGATGTACTGGCCGGGCACGTGCCCGCGCCAGCCACGGCCCGGGCGGATGACGACCGTCGCGGCGTCGTCGGTCTCGGGACGGACCTCGACGATGCGCCCGCGCAGGTCGGCGCCGGCCCGCATCGGGTCGAGGAGGTCGAGGTAGTCGGCGGGGACGAGCGGGGTGGCGAGGGCCTCGGCGACCCGACGGGCGCCGCGGGCGAGGCCGCCCAGGGGTCCGTCGGTGTGTGCCCCGAGGCGCGGCCGCGTGGCCCCGCGGGGGGTCGCTCGGTCGGCGGTGGAGGTGCTCACTACGCCAGCGTAACCTACGCATCCGTAAGTTACGACACCGTAGGGTCACTTCTCAGGAAGCGATCAGCCACGACCCCCCGACCTGCACTTCTTGCGAGTTGCGCCGCTCGACACGCCCGCCAGCGGCGCGTCGAGCGGCGGAACTCGCAATCAGTCGAGATGAGGGGAGCGTCAGATGGTGGCGCGCGGCGTCGCATCGGGTCGAGGTGAAACAGGACCCTCCCGTGGTCGGGTGTCACCTCGAACCCCCATGCCGCTCGCCGGTCGAGGTGAAGAGGGACCTTCTCGTGGTCGGGTTCCACCTCGACCGGACGCGCGCGACCCCCGTCGGCCGGGCCGACGGGGGTCGTCGTGGTGCCTGTCGTCAGGGTGTTGCGTGTGGTCGGCGCTGCGGGTCAGTGGTCGCCGGCCATGAGGCGGCCGATCTCCGTCCGGTCCGCGTCCTTCGCGTCCATCTCGGCGACGACCGCGCCGCCGTGGACGACGGCGATCCGGTCCGAGAGCGAGAGGATCTCGTCGAGCTCGGCCGAGACGAGGAGGACCGCGGCGCCCGCGTCCCGGGCCTCGACGATCCGCCGGTGGATGAACTCGATCGACCCGACGTCGACGCCGCGGGTGGGCTGGGCCGCCATGAGCAGCTTCGGCTCGAAGGACATCTCGCGCGCGACGACGACCTTCTGCTTGTTGCCGCCCGAGAGCGACCCCGCGCTCTGCCCGACGCCGCTGGAGCGGATGTCGAACTCCTCGCGCAGCCGCTCGGCGTTCTCGCGGACGGCGTCGAACTGGCGCACCCCGCCCTTGGCGTACGGCGCCTGGTCGAACTCGTTGAGGACGAGGTTGTCGGCGATCGAGTACGACCCGACGATGCCGTGCTTCTCGCGGTCCTCCGGGACGTGGCCGACGCCCGCGTGGTGGGTCTGGTGCGGGTTCGCCTTCGTGAGGTCGAGTGAGCCCAGCGCCATCCGTCCGGAGACGACCTTGCGCATCCCGGCGAGGGCCTCGACGAGCTCGCGCTGTCCGTTGCCCTCGACGCCGGCGACCCCGACGATCTCGCCGGCCCGCACCGAGAGGGTGAAGCCGTTGACGGCGCCGAGCCCGCGGTCGTCGCGGACGTGGAGGTCCTCGACCTCGAGCACGGTCTCGCCGGGTGTGGCCGCCGCCTTGTCGATGGACAGGACGACCTCGCGGCCGACCATCATCGTCGCGAGCCCGCGGGCGTCGGTGTCCTTCGTTGCGACCTCGCCGACGACCTGGCCCTGGCGCAGGACGTAGACGCGGTCGGCGACGGCGAGCACCTCGCGCAGCTTGTGCGTGATGAAGACGATGGAGGTGCCGGAGTCGGCGAGCTCCTTCATGACGCCGAGCAGCTCGTCGGTCTCCTGCGGCGTGAGCACCGCGGTCGGCTCGTCGAGGATGAGCAGGTCGACCTTGCGCGAGAGCGCCTTGAGGATCTCGACGCGCTGCTGGGTGCCGACCGGCAGGTCCTCGACGGCGGCGTCGGGGTCGACGGCGAGGCCGTGGCGCTCCGAGAGCTCGCGAACCATCCGCCGCGCCGCCTCGAGGTCGAGCACCCCGCCGCCGCGGGTCGTCTCGTGGCCGAGGACCATGTTCTCGGCGACCGTCATGACGGGCACGAGCTGGAAGTGCTGGTGCACCATCCCGATGCCGCGCGCGATGGCGTCCTTCGGGTCCTTGATCGGCGTCGTGTCGCCCTTGACCGCGACTGTGCCCGTGTCGGGCGTGATGAGGCCGAAGATCTGGTTGACGAGGGTCGACTTGCCGGCGCCGTTCTCGCCGAGCAGCGCGACGATCTCGCCGCGCCGGACGCGGAGGCTGATGTCGCGGTTGGCGCGGACCGACCCGAAGGACTTCGAGAGTCCCTCGATGTCGAGCAGCACCTCGCCGACGTTGCCCTCGCCGAAGCCGGACTGCTCCGGCGGCAGGTCGAGGATCGCCTCGTTCGTCACGTGGGCGGCCAGGTGCTCGCGCGAGGTGTCGTGCCCGACCGGCCGCGGGGTGCCCTCCGTGGGCGTGGGGTCGCTCATCACTGGTCCTTCTTGACGTAGGGCTGCCCGGCCGCCGCCGGCCCGCGGACCCGGCCCGCGGCCAGCGCCAGGACGACGAGCGTCGCGACGTAGGGGAGGGTGCCGAGGATCTGCGGCGCGGTGATGGCGCCGACGATCCCGTGGAAGAAGCCGGTGCCCTCGCCCTGGCCGAGCCCGGACTGCTGGAGCTGGCTGGCGATCGCGTTGACGAAGCCGAAGAACAGGGCCATGACGAAGGCCCGCAGCGGCCGCCACGCGCCCATGATCATGATCGCGAGGGCGAGGAAGCCGCGCCCGGCGGTGATGCCGCGCTCGAACGAGCTCGAGGCGTCCATCGACAGGTAGACCCCGGCGAGGCCGGCGAGCGAGCCGGCGAGCGTGACGTTGACGATCCGCAGCCGCTCGACGTTGATGCCGGCGGTGTCGGCGGCCGACGGGTACTCGCCGACCGCGCGGGTGCGCAGGCCCCAGCGGGTGTGGAACAGCGAGAGGTGCACGAGCACCGCGGCGGCGATGGCGACGAGGGCGATGGCGCTGCGGCCGCTGAAGAACGTCTCGCCGATGAGCGGGATGCTGCCGAGCACCGGCACGTCGACGTTGGGGATGACGCCCGGCAGGGTCTGCCCCGACTTGAGGTAGAAGGACGTGATGCCGGTGGCGATGATGTTGAGCACGACACCCGCGATGATCTGGTCCATCCGCCAGCGCACGGTCGTCCAGGCGAGGAAGCCACCGGCGATGAGGCCGGTGCCGATGCCCGCGAGGATGCCGACGATCATCGAGCCGCTGTAGGCCGCCCCGAAGAAGCCGGCGAACGCGGCGAGGAGCATCTGCCCCTCGATGCCGATGTTGACGACGCCGGAGCGCTCGCCGATGACACCGACGAGGGCGGCGAGGACGAGGGGGATGGCGTAGCCCCACGCGGCGCCGAACATCGACGGCGCGATGTCGTTCTTCGCGTAGTAGAAGACGTACGAGGCGACGAGGACGGCGGCTGCGATGGCCAGCGTCGTGCGGTTCTTCTGCACCCAGGCCATGCTCAGCTCCCCCAGCTCGTCGAGGCGACGCTCACCTTGGCGGCGCGGCTGCGGAAGAGCCACTTGCCGAGGACGGGGATCGACACCATGAGGAGGATGACGGCGAGGAGGACGTCGACGATCTCGGGCGTGATGCCGCTCGGGAGGTCGGGCGTCTGGGTCGCGAACTGCAGGCCGGCGGCGCCGGTGCGCAGGATGCCGACGAGGAACGCGGCCGGGATCGTCGCGAGCGGGTTGGCCCGGGCGAGTAGCGCGATGGTGATGCCGTCGAAGCCGAGCGTGCCGACGATGGCCGGCTCGAACCGGAAGAGCGTGCCCTCGGCCTCGAGCGCCCCACCGAGCCCGGCGAGGCCGGCGCCGAGCGCGAGCGAGAGGACGGTGATGGCCGGGATCGAGATGCCCGCGTAGCCGGCCGCGCTCTTGTTCGCGCCGACGGTGTTGAGCTTGAAGCCCAGGGTGGTGCGGGTGAGCATCCACCAGCACGCGACGGCGAGGACGACGGCGACGAGGAACCCGACCGGGACGCCGCCGACGGCGCCGATCTGGCTCGACTCGGGGATCGCCTCGGTCTGCGGGATGCCACTGGTCTTCGAGGACTCCGCCTGCAGCGGGCCGACGACGAGCCAGAAGGTGACGCCCGCGACGATGTAGTTGAGCATGATCGTCGAGATGACCTCGTGCACCCCGCGCCAGGCCTTGAGGACGCCGACGAGGACCCCGACGAGCGCCCCGGCCACGAGCCCGGCGAGCATGCCGAGGAGCGCGCCGAGCCAGCCCGCCCCGCCCGCGGCGTAGGCGACCCACGCGCCCGCGATGGCGCCGGTGGCGAACTGCCCCTGGCCGCCGATGTTGAACAGCCCGACCCGCAGCGGCAGGACGACCGCGAGCCCCGTGAGGACGAGCGGCGCCGTCTTCTGGAGCGTGCGCGTGTACGCGTCGTTCTGGAACGCCTCCTTGAACAGCGTCGTGTACGCGTACCAGGGGTCGACGCCCTGGTAGCGGATGAGCGCCGCGCCCACGAGGAGCGAGATGAGGAGGGCGACGACGATGACGACGCCGCTCTGGTGGCTGACGAGGAACGCGAGAGCCCCGCCCCGGTCGCGCTGCTGCGGATCCTCGGCGGGCGGCGGCGGAGTCTTCTCCGCCGTGCGGGTGTCGGACATGGGTCTCCAATGACTCGGGGTGCCCACAGTGTGGCCCGAGGGCCCGGTGGGCGGAAGTGCGGGGGTGCCCGACGCTCGGGCGCGCTCTGGGCAGGTTCTTCCGAGGGCGACCCGGCCGGGGGCGGGGGCGGCGCCGACGGCGACCGACGTGCCGAGGGGGCGGGCATCCGGTCGGGATGCCCGCCCCCTCGGGCGGGTGGTCAGCGGCGCTGACCGGTGACCGCGTCGGTCAGAGGGTGACGCCGGTCTGCAGCGTGCCGGCCTCCATCTGCTTGACGATGTCGGCGACCTTGGTCTTGACGTCCTCGGGGATCGTGGCGTCGAAGTCGTGGAACGACGACAGGCCCGCCTGGCCGAGGGTCTGGATGCCGGAGAACTCGCCGTCCTTGGCCGTCTTGATGGTGTCGGTGACGCCCTTCGAGATGAGCTTCTCGGCCGAGGTGATCAGGCACGGCTGCGCGGCCGGGACGGTGTCCCACTGGTCGGTGTCGACGCCGATGCAGAACTTGTCGGTGCCCGCGCCGGAGGCCTTCGCGACCTCCTGGAGCGCGCCGTTGCCGGTGTTGCCGCCGGCGCCGAAGATGATGTCCGCGTTCTGCGCGAGCATCTTGCGGGCCTCGCCGCCGCCCCACACCGGGTCGTTGAAGGCGTTGTCGCCGGCGGGGTGGTAGACGGTGGTGACCGAGACCGACGGGTTGGCGGCCTTGGCGCCCGCCTCGAAGCCCTTGGCGTACTTCTGGACCGGCGGGATCTCGAGGCCGAGGACCTGGCCGAGCTTGTTCGTCTTGGTCATCAGGCCCGCGAGGTAGCCCGCGCCGTAGCCGGCCTGGTCCTCGGGGAAGATCAGACCGGTGAGGTTCTTCTCGGTCGTGCCCTCGGGGTAGCCCTGGTCGACACCGATGAACTTGGTGTCGGGGGAGGCCTTGGCCGCGGCGACCGTGGCGTCCGTCATGAGGAAGCCGACCGTGACGACGACGTCGTACTTCTTGTTGGTGAACTGGGCCATGTTGGCCGCGTAGTCCTTGGCGTCCTGCGTCTCGATGTACTTGTAGAAGCCGTTGGTCTCGGCCTGAGCAGCCTTCGCGCCCTCGTGCGCCGACTGGTTGAACGACTTGTCGTCGACCTTGCCGGTGTCGGTGACCAGGCCGATGCAGAACACGTCGGCGCTCGCGCAGTTCGAGTCGTCGGTCGGGGCGCCGGCCGCGGCCGAGCCGGAGGCCGAGCTGCCGGACCCGGAGGTGCCGGTGCTGCCGCCACAGCCCGCGAGGGCCAGGGCGAGCGCCGCGGGGACCGCGACGAGGTAACGCGAAGACTTCATGGAGGATCTCCTCGAGAGGGCTGGACAGACGAGCAGATGCTACGGCCAGAAACGCCTCTCACCGCACGCCGCCGGGCTTCGTTGCGGGGTCGTTACCAGAGGTCCCGGTTCCTCACCACCCGGGCGCGGCGGACCACCCGGCGTCGACGGTGACGGTGGTGCCGGTGATGCCGGACGCGCCGGGTGAGGCGAGGAAGGCGACGGTGGCGGCGACCTCGTCGGGGCCCACGGGCCGCCCGAGCGCCGAGGCCGCCCGCCAGCGTTCGACGCCCTCGGGCCACGCCTCGGCGAGGCCCTCGCGGTCGACCAGGCCCGGCGCGACCCCGACGACGCGCACGCCGCGCGGCCCGACCTCGTGCGCGGCCGAACCGACGAGGTGGTGCAGCGCGGCCTTCGCGACGGCGTAGGGGGTGTGGGTCGGCATCGCCCGCAGCCCCTCGATCGAGCCGACGACGACGACCGCCCCGCCGGCGCCCATCCCGGCCGCCGCCTGGCGCAGCAGCACGGCGGTCGGGCGCAGGCCGGCCCGGTGGTAGCCGTCCCACGCGGCGGCGTCGAGGTCGTCCCACGCGAGGTGGTGCTGGGGGAAGGCGTTGAGCACGACGACGTCGGGGGCACCGAGGCCCTCGGTGCAGCGCGCGAGGAGGTCGGCGCAGGCGGCGTCGAGGTCGGCGGGGGCCTCGAGGTCGAGGTCGGCGTGGAGGGCCAGCGCCCGACGGCCCAGCTCCCCGACGTCGGCGACGACGGCGCGCGCTCCGGCCTCGTCGCCCCGGTAGTGGACCGCGACGTCGTGCCCGGCCCCCGCGAGGGCCCGGGCGACGGCCGCGCCGAGCCCGCCGCTCGCGCCGGTGACGAGCGCGGTCACCGCATCCGCCCGACCGGCTGCTCGCGGGTCAGGGTGCGGATCTCCTCACCGAACTGCGGGTACTGCTCCACGAGGTCCTCGCGGCGGCCGAGCTCGAAGTGCTCGGGACGGAAGGCCGGCGCGCACCAGCAGGACAGGAGCGTCCACCAGCCGAGGGTCGTCGCGCCCATCCACGTGTTCTTGCGGACGAGGACCTGCGAGTGCTCGCCCCCGACGTAGTTGAGGACGCCGGAACCACCGGGCCGCAGCCGCAGCAGGGCGGCGGGCGCCCCGCCGAGCCACTGCCAGCCCTCGTCGATCGTGAGCCGGTGCATCGCCGAGAACCCGTCGGGCCGGTTGGTCAGCAGCACGGTGATCGCGTTGAGGCCCTGGGTCCGGGGGCCGGCGACGTACCAGGCGCCCTCCTCCGGGATCGGGACCATGCCGAGCCGGTCGATGACCTCCTCGGCGCTCTCGTCCGGTGGCTCGACCTGGGGGATGCCCGCCGCCGCGCTCACGAGGCCTCCGCGGCCGCCCGGGCGCTCGCCCCGACCTCGCGGGCGCGCGCGAGAAGGGCAGGAGTGTCGACGCGGGTGCTGCGCCCGCCGCGCACGACGACCTCGCCGTCGACGAGGACGTCGGTGACGTCGGCGCGCCCGGCCGCGAAGACGAGGAGCGCGTGCACGTCGTGCACCGGTGTGAGGTGCGGCTTCTCGAGGTCGAGGAGGACGAGGTCGGCGCGCTTGCCGACCTCGACGGACCCGACCACGTCGCCGAGGCCGAGGGCCCGGGCCCCGTCGACCGTCGCCGCGCGCAGCACCGCGTGGGCGCTCGCGACGTCGGGACGGCCGCTCGTCAGCCGGGCCAGGAGCGCGGCCTGGCGCATCGCCTGCCACATGTCGAGGTCGTTCGAGCTCGAGCAGCCGTCGGTGCCGATGCCGAGGCGGACCCCGCTCTCGCGCACCTCCTCCCACGACAGCGCCCCGCTCGCGAGCTTCTGGTTCGAGCCCGCGCAGTGCGCGACGGCGGCGCCCGCGGCGGCCAGGCGCTCGCGGTCGCCCTCAGAGAGGTGCACCCCGTGGCCGACGACGAGCGGGAGGTCGCCGTCGAGCCAGCCGGCGCCGGCGAGGACCTCCGTGGGGGTCGCGCCGTAGCGGGCCGCGACGTCGTCGTTCTCGGCGGCGTTCTCCGAGACGTGGGTCGTCAGCAGGGCGGGCCCGGCGCCGCGCACGTCGCGCAGCGTGGCGAGCACCTCGGCGAGGTTCTCGGGGGAGCAGGTGTACGTCGCGTGCGGCATCGCCGAGACGGGCACGGCCGGGCCGCCGAGCGCCGCCATCGCCGCCGGCCAGGCCCGCATCAGGGCGATGCGCTCCTCCCAGGCGAGGCCGTCGGGGCCGGGGCCGTCCATGAACACCGGGCCGATGACGTGCCGGCTGCCCGCCGCGACCGCGCCCCGGTGCGCGGCCTCGTGGTGGAAGTACATGTCGAGCTGGGTCGTGCAGCCGCCGAGCAGCGACTCGAGCGCCCCGAGCGTCGCGCCGAGCTCGACGGTCGGCGGGTCCATCACCGCGCCCTCGGCCGCCCAGACGCGGGTGAGGAAGCCCTGGAGGTCGACGTCCTCGGCGAGGCCGCGCAGCAGCGTCATCGGCAGGTGGGTGTGGAGGTTGACCAGGCCCGGCATCAGCAGCCGGCCGCGGGCGTCGAGGACCTCGTCGCCGTCGACCGGGCCGTCGGCCACCGGCCGGACCTCGGTGACCGTGCCGTCCTCGACGACGACGGTCGTGTCCCGCAGGACGGTGTCGGTGTCGTCGACCGTGACGACGTACGCGGCGCCGTCGATGACCAGCCGGCTCATCCGGCGTCCTCCTCGCTGAACGTGGCCCGGGTGTGGACGAGCTCGTCGAGGACGGCGAGCACGGCGTCGCGGCTGCGGGCCAGCACCGCGTCGATCTCGGCCATGGTGATCGGCTCGTCGGCGTCGCCGACCCCCGTCGCGGGGTTGACGACGAGCGAGACCGCGGCGTAGCGCAGCCCGGCCTCGCGGGCGAGGGTGACCTCGGGGACGCCGGTCATCCCGGCCACGTCGCCGCCGGCCAGGCGCGCGAGCCGGATCTCGGCGGCGGTCTCGAAGCGCGGCCCCTCGAAGGCGGCGTAGACCCCGCCGTCGCGCATCGGTCGGCCCACCGCGGCGGCGGCGTCGAGCAGCTCGCGGCGCAGCGCCGGGTGGTACGGCGCCGAGACGTCGACGTGGACGACGCCCTCGGGCCCGGAGCCGTCGAAGAAGGTGAGCGGCCGCTGCTTCGTGAGGTCGAGGAAGTCGTCGAGGCAGACGAGGTCGCCGGGGGCGAGGTCGGGGTCGATCGAGCCGGTGACGTTGACGGCGACGACGTCCTCGACACCGAGGTCGGCGAGCGCGCGGATGTTCGCGCGGTAGTTGACGAGGTGCGGCGGCACCGAGTGGCCCGGGCCGTGCCGGGTGAGGAACACGACCGGCAGCCCGTGCCAGCGGCCGCGGGTGACCCGCGCCGGGCCCCACCGGGTGTCGACGGTCTCCTCGGTGCGGTCCTCGAGGGCCTCGAGGTCGTAGAAGCCGGTCCCGGCGACGACGGCGAGGGGCGGGCGGCTCATGCTCCCGAACGCTACCGCCCGGTCACGGACGGCGGCCACGCGAGCGGTCCGGGCGGTGGCAGGATGCCGCTCCATGGGTGAGGTGGCGCTGGCGGCGACCGGTCCGGTGTCGCTCGCGGCGGGCCGGGTCCTCGCCGACGCCGGGGGCAACGCCGTCGACGTCGCCGTCGCCGCGGCGCTCGCCGCGATGGCCACCGAGCCCGGCATCGTCTCGCTCGGCGGCGGGGCCTTCGTGTCGGTCTGGGGCGCCGACGGCGAGCCCGTCCTCGTCGACGGCACGGTCGAGATGCCGGGCCGCGGCCTCCCCCGCGAGGCCTTCGGGCAGGGCGTGCGCGAGGTCCACACCGAGTACGGGGGCGGCGTGACGATGTTCGCCGGGCACGGGTCGGTGGCGACCCCCGGCGCGGCGGCGGCGTGCGAGGACGTCGTGACCCGCTTCGGGCGGGCGGGATGGTCCGACGTCGTGGCCCCGGCGGCCGCCGCCTGCCGCGACGGGTACCCGATGGGGGGCGCCGCCGCCCGGTACCTCGGGTTCGTGGCGGGCAGCCTCTTCGGCACCGACCCGGAGGCGCACCGGGTCGTGACCCGCGACGACGGCTCGCCGCTGCGTGCGGGCGACGTCGCGACGAACCCGTTGCTGGCCGACGTCCTCGACCTCGTCGGGAGGGACGGCGCCTCGGTCCTCACGACGGGCGAGGTGGGTCGGGCGATGGTCGCCGACATGGCCGCGCACGACGGCCTCGTGACCGCCGACGACCTCGCGGCCTACCGGGTCCTCGAGCGCGACCCGGTCCGCCGGACGGTCGGCGACTGGGACCTCGCCGCGAACCCGCCTCCGTCGGTGGGCGGCCCGATGCTCGCGGTGATGCTCGGCGAGCTCGCGCGCCGCGGCTCCTACGACTGGGACGACGTGCTCGCCGTCCAGCTCGCCGTGCTGCGGTACCGGCTCGAGGTCCATGACGTCTCGCCCGACCTCGACGCCGCGGGGCACGCGCTCCTGGCCTCGGTCGACCGCCACGGCCTCGCCGGCCTGCCGACCTCCGCCTCGACCGCGCACGTCTCGGCCGTCGACGCCGACGGGCTCGCCTGCGCCGTCACGGTGTCCGCGGGCTACGGCGCCGGCATCACGGTGCCGGGCACCGGGATGCTCCTCAACAACGCGCTGGGGGAGCCGGAGCTCAACCGGCTCGGCCTCCACGCCCTGGCGCCCGGCACCCGGCTCGCGTCCAACATGGCGCCGACGACCGGCCGCACCGCCGACGGCCGCGTCATCGCCGTCGGGTCCCCCGGCGCCGACCGCATCACGACCGCCCTCATGCAGGTGCTCGGCCAGGGGTGCCTCCACGGCGCCGACCTGACGACCGCCATCGAGGCGCCGCGGCTGCACGTCCGCTTCGACGCCGGCGGCCGACCCGTCGTCGAGCACGAGTCCGACCCGGCCATCACCGCGGCCGTCCACCGGGCCGGCCTGGCCGCCACCGACCACGGCGCCCTCTCGATGTACTTCGGCGGGGTCGGCGCCGCGTACCGCTCCGAGGACGGCGTGCTGAGCGCCGCCGGCGACCCCCGGCGGGAGGCCGCGGTCGCCGTCCTCGGCGGCTCCTGAGGGGCCCGGGGACCCGTCGCGGGCCGGCGCGGTCGTGACCGGCAGGTCAGCAGTTGGCAAAGAAGTCCACGGGTTTCCCGGGACCTATTCCCAACGCGCGGAATCCGTGGTTGCCTTTCGCCACCGTTGCTCAGACGCAGGCAGAGTGCGTCGCGGGGAAGAACAGGACACCGATGAGACATCCCCTCTCTCACAGGTCGGGGCGCGTCGCGCTCGCCGGCCTGGCCGCCGCAGCCCTCACCACCGGGTCGCTCGGTGCGGCGGGCGCCGTCGCGAAGGGCCCCGGTGACCCGGGGACCCTGCGCGAGAAGGCCCCCCAGGCCACGCTCCAGAAGACCGAGGTCAAGGAGACCCCCTCGGCCTCCACGACCGAGAAGAAGCTCGGCCAGCACGACGTGCAGCTGCTCGAGAAGGCGCAGGCGGCCGGGACCAAGCGGGTCACGGTCATCCTCGCGGTCGACAAGGGCACGACCAAGCAGGTCGCCGCCTCGATCCGCGCGCAGGGCGGGTTCGTCGGCATGACCAACGACAAGGTCGGCTACGTGCGGGCGAGCGTGCCCACCAAGGCCGTCCCCGGTGTCGCCGCGCTGACCAAGGTCCGCGCCGTCGACCTCGACGAGTCGGTCAAGGTCCCCACGCCGGGGACCGAGGGCAAGGCCGGTGTCGCCAAGGCGGTCGCCGCCCCGGGCCGGTCCACGCCGGACGCCAACCCCTACATGCCGACGCGCGAGACGGGGTCCACGACGTTCAAGAAGGCCAACCCGAAGTGGGACGGCCGCGGCGTGACCATCGGTGTCCTCGACTCGGGTGTCGACCTCGACCACCCGGCGCTGGCCACGACGTCCACCGGTGAGCGCAAGATCGTCGACTGGGTGACGGCCACCGACCCGATCTTCGACGGGGACGCCACCTGGCGCCCGATGCTCACCGAGGTCGAGGCCGACCCGACGTTCGAGGTGCAGGGCATCACCGGCACCTGGACCGCCCCCAAGAGCGGGACGTTCATGTTCAGCCGGTTCTCCGAGTCGATCACCGCGGGCAGCGAGCCCGAGGGCGACGTCAACCGTGACGGCGACACCAGCGACCGCTTCGGGATCCTCTACGACGCCGACACCCACGACATCTGGGTCGACAGCAACCAGGACACCGAGTTCTCCGACGACGAGCTGATGCGCCCGTACAACGAGAAGTACGACGTGGGCCACTTCGGCACCGACGACCCCGACACGGACGTCGTCGAGAGCATGCCCTTCGTCGTCGAGTACCGCGAGGACGTCGACATGAGCCCGTACGGCGGGCCCTACGTCGGCACGACCGCGGACTTCGTCAACATCGGCATCGTCGAGGACGCGCACGGCTCGCACGTCGCGGGCATCGCGGCCGGCCACAGCCTCTTCGGCGGCGCGATGGACGGCCAGGCCCCCGGCGCGAAGATCGTCTCCTCGCGCGCCTGCACCTGGGGTGGCGGCTGCACCAACGCGGCCCTCACCGACGGCATGGTCGACCTCGTCGCCAACCGCGGCGTCGACGTCGTCAACATGTCGATCGGCGGCCTCCCGGCGCTCAACGACGGGGCGAACGCCCGCGCGGAGCTCTACAACCGCCTCATCGACGTCTACGGCGTCCAGCTGTTCATCTCCGCCGGCAACTCCGGTGCGGGCATCAACACGGTCGGTGACCCCTCGGTCGCGACCGACGTCGTGAGCGTCGCCTCGTCGGTCTCGAAGGAGACCTGGCTGGCGAACTACGGCTCGGAGGTCTCGAGCAAGCTCGCGCTGCACAACTACTCCTCGCGCGGTCCGCGTGAGGACGGCGGCTTCAAGCCGAACATCATGGCCCCGGGCTCGGCGATCTCGACCGTGCCGCAGTGGCTCAAGCAGCCCGACCTCGCCGAGGCCGGCTACGAGCTGCCCATCGGGTACGCGATGTTCAACGGCACGTCGATGGCCTCCCCGCAGGCCGCCGGCGCGGCGGCCCTCCTGCTCTCGGCCGGCTTCCAGACGCGGACGCCGATCACCCCGAAGCAGCTGCGTGAGTCGATGTACACCTCGGCCGACTACCAGAAGTCGCTCGAGGCCGTCGGCCAGGGCACGGGCCAGACCGACGTCCCCGGGGCGTGGAACCTGCTCAAGGGTCGGCCGGGCGTCCGTGGTGAGTACTCCACCTCGGCCAACGTCTGCACCGCCCTGTCGGACTTCCTCGTGACCCCCGACCGTGGCACCGGCCTCTACATCGACTGCCCCGCCGGCAAGGGTGGCCTCACGGTCAACAAGGCCCTGACCCGGACGATCAAGGTCACGCGGACGACGGGCTCCGGCTCGAAGATCAAGCACAACGTCCGGATCATCGGCAACGACGGCACCTTCTCGGCGCAGTCGAGCGTGACGATGAACCGCGGCACCGAGGCCCGCATCCCGGTGACGGTCAAGGCCCGCACCACCGGTCTGCACTCGGCGATCCTCGAGATCGACGACCCGACGACGAAGCTCGTCGACCACCGGATCATGCTCGCCGTCGTGGCGTCGCAGGACGTCGCGAAGCCGTCGTACTCCGTGGTCACCCGGGGCGCGGTGCAGCGCAACCTGTTCAAGCGCGTGTTCGTCACCGTCCCGGAGGGCGCCAAGGCGCTCCAGGTGAACCTGTCGGGCATCGCCACGAAGAGCCAGGTCCGCTGGATCGCGTTCAACCCGTACGGCGTCCCGGTCGACACCACGTCGACGCCGTTCTGCTACACGAACTACAGCGACCCGGCGGCCTGCAAGCCGCAGTCCCGGGCCTACGCCAACCCGATCCCGGGCGTGTGGGAGCTGCTCGTCGAGTCGCGGCGCACCTCGCCGTTCCTCGACAACCCGTTCGTGCTGACCGCGGCCGTCCAGGGCCTCACGGTCGACCCGGCGACCCAGACCGTCGACGCCCCCGTCGGTGAGTCGACCCCGGTCTCCTGGACGGTGAAGAACGACTTCGGCACCGCCTCGGTCACCCCGCGCGGCGGCTCGCTCGGCTCGGCCCACGCCGAGCGCGCGACCATCGCCGACGGTGACCAGGCCACGTACGAGGTCGTCGTGCCCGAGGGCGCAACCCGCCTCGACGCGGCGATCGGGAACACCTCGGACCTCAGCGCCGACCTGGACCTCACGGTCTACGACGCCGACGGCAACCAGGTGGCGCAGTCGGCCGACGGTGACTCCGAGGAGGCGGTCTCGATCGCCAACCCGGCACCGGGCACGTACACCGTCGTCATCGACGGCTACTCGGTCCCGGCGGGCTCGACGGAGTACGACTACCGTGACGTGTTCTTCAGCCCGGCCCTCGGCACGCTCGACGTGCCGTCGGGCGCGCTCACCCTCGCGGGTGGCGCCTCGGTCACGGTCAACGGGGCCATCTCGCCCGACGCCGCGGCCGAGAACGGCCGTCAGCTGTTCGGGGAGATGAACCTGCTCTCCTCGGAGGGTGCGGTCCTCGGGACGGGCTCGGTGCTCGTCTCGGCTCCGGCGCAGAGCTGACGCACGCGTCGCACGGAGGGCCCCGCGGGTACGTCCCGCGGGGCCCTTCCGCGTGCGGTGAACGCTGCGCCGCCCGGTGGGGGGCGGCGTGCGAGAGTGCCGGGGTGAGCGCGACGACCGAGGGCCCCTCCCCGTCCGAGCACCGTGAGGTCCTGCGCCTGGCCGTCCCGGCGTTCCTCGCGCTCGTCGCCGAGCCGCTCTTCCTCCTCGTCGACTCCGCGATCGTCGGACGGCTGGGGGTGGAGCCGCTGGCCGGGCTCGGCGTCGCGAGCGCGGTGCTGCTGACCGCCGCCAACGTGTTCGTCTTCCTCGCCTACGGCACGACGAGCGTCGTCGCGCGCCGGCTCGGTGCCGGCTCCCGGGAGGGTGCGGTCTCGGCCGGGCTCGACGGCACCTGGCTCGCGGTCGGGCTCGGGGTGCCGACGGCGGGTCTCGTCGCCCTCTTCGCCCGGGAGCTGTCGGGTGCCTTCGGGGCCTCCGCGGCCGTCGTCGACGAGGCCACCACCTACCTCGCCGTCTCGGCGGCGGGGCTCCCCGCCATGCTCGTCGTCCTCGCGACGACCGGCGTGCTGCGGGGCCTGCAGGACACCCGCACACCCCTGGTCGTCGCGGTCGGGGGGTTCGGCACCAACGCCCTGCTCAACCTCTGGTTCGTCCACGGGCTCGGGTGGGGCATCGCCGGGTCCGCCTGGGGCACCGTCGTCGCGCAGTGGGGCATGGCCCTCGTGCTCGGGACGGTGCTCGTCCGCGAGGCCCGGCGCGCCCGCTTGCCGCTGCGGGCCCATCCCGGGCGGGTGCTCGCCGCGGCGCGCGGAGGCGTTCCCCTGCTCGTCCGGACCCTGGCGCTGCGCGCCGTGCTGCTGCTCACGACGTGGGTCGGCGCCGGCTTCGGGGACGTGCCGCTCGCGGCCTACCAGGTCACCGCGACGCTCTGGTCCTTCCTCGTCTTCGCCCTCGACGCCCTCGCCATCGCGGCGCAGGCCATCACCGGTCGCACGCTCGGCGCGGGGGACGTGGCGCGGACGCGGGCGGCGACCCGGCTCATGGTCCGCTGGGGCGTGCTCGGCGGCGTCGTGCTCGGGCTGCTCGTCCTCGCGGTCCGGCCGTGGGTCGGGGCCTGGTTCACGCCGGACCCCGCGGTCCAGGCGGCGGTGGCGGCGGGCCTGACCGTGGTCGCGCTCCAGCAGCCGCTGTCGGGGTTCGTCTTCGTCGTCGACGGCGTGCTCATCGGGGCCGGGGACGGCCGGTGGCTCGCGGCCGCGATGGTCGGGACGCTCGTGGCCTACGTGCCGGTCGCGCTCGGCGTGCGGGCGGCGGCGGACTGGCTCCTCGAGGGGGGCAGCGTCCTCGGGCAGGAGCACGCGCTCATCTGGCTGTGGCTGGCCTTCACGGCGTTCATGGCCGTGCGCGGCACGCTGCTGTGGCTGCGCGTGCGCACCGACCGGTGGATGGTCACCGGCGCGGCCCGCTGACCCCCCTCCCGGACCCCTCTCGCGAACGCGTGTGGAACCGCCGGGGACGCCCGGCGGTTCCACACGCGTTCGCGGCCGGGGGGCGCGGCGGAGGAGGGGTGCGGCTGCGGTCGGTCAGGCGAGGCCGAGCGCGCGCGCCTCCTCCCACAGCTCGTCGCGGACGTCGGGGTGGGCGGCGTCGCGGATGATGTGCCGGCACTGCCCGCGCTGGTCGTACCCGAAGAGCTCGGCGGCGCCCTGCTCGGTGACGATCGCGGTCTGCTGCACGCTCGTCACGGGCTCGTCGAGGAGCGGGACGACGGTGGAGCAGTTCGCCTTCGGGTGCCACGAGCGCAGCGCGATGAAGGACTGGCCGCCCGGCGAGTGCAGCGCCCCGACGACGAAGTCGGTCTGCCCGCCGAAGCCCGAGTGGATGCGCGCGTCGATGCGCGAGGCGTTGGCCTGGCCGAAGAGGTCGACCTCGAGCGCGGAGTTGACCGAGGTCATCCGGCGCTGGTGGGCGATGAGCCCGGGGTCGTTGGTCGTCTCGGTCCGGGTCATCCGCACCCGCGGGTTGCCGTCGACCCAGTCGTAGAGGTCCTGCGAGCCGAAGAGGAACGACGTCGTCAGCGGGTGGTCCGCGTCGAGCGCACCGGCCCGGTCGAGGGCGACGACCCCGTCGGAGAACATCTCGGTCCACACGCGCAGCTCGCGTCGGTCGGTCAGCGCGGCGATCGTCGCGTCCGGGATGCCGCCGATGCCGGCCTGGATGGTCGCGCCGTCGGGCACGCGCGCCGCGATGCGCTCGCCGATGAGCCGGCTGTCGTCGTCGGGGAGGAGCGGCTGGTGGGTGGGCAGGGGTGCCGAGACCTCGACGGCGAGGTCGACGGCCTCGACCGGGAGCAGGGCGTCGCCGCCGGTGTACGGCATCCGGTCGTTGACGACCGCCACGACGAGTCCCGACCGGGCCCGGCAGGCGTCGATGGCCGCCGGGAGGACGTTGACCTCGATGCCGAGCGAGAGCATCCCGTCGCGCGACGGGGCGCAGTGGACGACGACGACGTCGGGGGCGAGCGGCCCGCCGTAGAGCACGGGGACGAGCGAGAGCCGGCTCGGGACGTACGAGAGGTTCGAGTGTCGGCGCATCCCCCCGCCGACGAAGCAGGTCTCGGCGGTGACCCCGGGCCGGTCCGGGATCCCCGGTGGCGCGTTGAGGGCATGGAGGACGTACTCCTGGCGTCCCTCGTCGAGGACCCGGACGGCCTCCCAGGGCACGGCCACGTTGCCGGAGACGACGACGCGGGGGACCCCCGGGAGGGCGGCGAGGTGACGGCCGAGCTGGTCGAGCGTGACTGTCCGCACGACACCCATCATGGCCCGTCCGGGGCGCGCGCACACGGCAGGTGAGGCTGTCCTGACCCCTTCCGGCGACGCCGGTGCGGGCCTAGCGTGGACGCCATGTGCCGCAACATCCGCCAGCTCCACAACTTCGAGCCGCCGGCGACGAGCGAGGAGGTGCGCGCCGCCGCGCTCCAGTACGTGCGCAAGGTGAGCGGGTCGACGCGGCCGTCCCAGGCCAACGAGGAGGCCTTCGCCCGGGCCGTCGACGAGGTCGCGCACGCCACCGCGCACCTGCTCGACGCGCTCGTCACGCAGGCCCCGCCCAAGGACCGCGAGGTCGAGGCGGCCAAGGCCCGCGCACGGGCGGCCGAGCGCTACGGCCGCACCGGCTGACACCGGTGTCCGGCGGGGTCGGGCCCGCCGCGACGTGATGCAGATGCCTCCCGTCGCCTGTGGACCGTGACACGCCCGAAACTTTCTGTCGCGCACAGGGGGTGGATGGCGAAGCCGCAGGTCAGAGGCTCGCGACGAGGGTCGTCGAGGTGTCGTCCACAGGGTTCTCCACCGACGGTGCACAACTCCGCCCGGCGTTTTCCCCAGCGTGTCCACACCCTGTCCACAGCCGTTCGGCGCCGGGGTTGGAGGTCGCCGCCCGCAGGTCCTACGGTGACTCGGACGTCCCGGTGTCGGTGCCTTCTGGTGGGGTGTGGACCAGGTCGACGGGCGTCGCGCAGGCGGTCCGCTCGGGGTCGCACGGACCGGTCCAGGAAGGGGCGCACGGGTGAGCATCGCGGAGCTGAGCGAGGCCTTCTCCCCTCCGAGCGACCGCCCGGACGAGCGGGTCCCCCCGCAGGACCTCCACGCCGAGCAGTCGGTCCTCGGCTCGATGCTCCTCGACAAGGACGCCATCGCCGACTGCCTCGAGGAGGTCAAGGCGCACGACTTCTACCGGCCGGCCCACGAGGCGATCTTCGACGCCGTCCTCGACCTGTTCGGCCGCGGCGAGCCGGCCGACGCCATCACCGTCGCCGACGAGCTCTCCAAGCGCGGGGACCTGACCCGCGTCGGCGGGCAGGCCTACCTCCACCAGCTGATTCAGTCGGTGCCGACCGCCGCCAACGCCGGCTACTACGCCGAGATCGTCCACGAGCGGGCGGTGCTGCGCCGCCTCGTCGAGGCCGGCACGCGCATCGTCCAGATGGGGTACGCGCAGGGCGAGGGCGACATCGACGACATCGTCAACCGGGCCCAGGCCGAGGTCTACTCCGTCGCCGAGAAGCGCGGCGGCGAGGACTACCACGCGCTCGGCGAGCTGCTCAACGAGACGATGGAGGAGATCGAGGCCGCCTCGGGCCGCACCGACGACCTCATCGGCGTCCCCACCGGGTTCATCGAGCTCGACGAGCTGACCCACGGCCTGCACCCCGGCCAGATGATCGTCGTCGCGGCGCGACCGGCCGTCGGCAAGTCGACGCTCGGCATCGACATCGTGCGGGCGGCGGCGATCAAGCACGGGATGGCCGCGGCCGTCTTCTCGCTCGAGATGAGCCGCACCGAGATCACGATGCGCATCCTGTCGGCCGAGGCGACCATCCAGCTCCAGGACCTGCGCCGCGGCCTGAAGAACCAGGAGCAGTGGACCAAGCTCGCGCGGATCATGGGCAAGATCTCCGACGCGCCGTTGTTCATCGACGACAGCCCGAACATGTCGCTCATGGAGATCCGGGCCAAGGCGCGCCGGCTCAAGCAGCAGCACAACCTCAAGCTCATCGTCATCGACTACCTCCAGCTGATGACGAGCGGCAAGAAGGTCGAGTCGCGCCAGCAGGAGGTCGCGGAGTTCTCGCGAGCGCTCAAGCTCCTCGCCAAGGAGCTCGAGGTGCCGGTCATCGCGGTCTCCCAGCTGAACCGTGGCCCCGAGCAGCGCACCGACAAGCGCCCGCAGATGTCGGACCTGCGTGAGTCGGGCTCGATCGAGCAGGACGCCGACGTCGTCATCCTCCTGCACCGTGACCGCTCGGACCCCGAGCGCGAGGGCGAGGCCGACGTCATCGTCGCCAAGCACCGCAACGGGCCGACCGCCGACATCGTCCTGGCCTTCCAGGGGCACTACTCGCGCTTCAACAACATGGCGCGCGACGGCGGCTTCTGACCCCCTGACCCGACGTGGGGTGGTTGGCTCTCACGTCGTCTGGTTGCTCGACTTCTTGCCCATCCGCCACCTGTGGGGGCGGGTTCCAGGGGCAACAAGGTGGCCGATGGGCAATCAGTCCCTGTCTCGCACGAAGTGGGGTGGGTGCGGGTCGGGGGCGTCGCGCGGACGGGGGAGCGGGCCGGCGTGGGACAGTGGGGCCCATGTCCCTGCGCCACGTCGACCGCGCCGTGGCGGGGTACACGGCCGCCCGCCCGCGGCTCGTCCCCGCGACCGAGCAGTTCGTCGCCGACGTCGCCGCGACGATCGACGAGGCCGGCATCAACTACCTCAGCGTCACCGGCCGCACGAAGTCGGTCGCGTCCTTCGCCGCCAAGGCCCGCGGGGTGCTCGCCGCCGACGGCGCGGCCGACCCGCTCGTCGCGGTGACCGACCAGGTCGGCGTCCGCGTCATCACCTACGTGCAGCGCGACATCGACGCCGTCGCCGACCTGCTCGCCGAGCACTTCACCGTCCTCGACGACCGCGACCTCGGGGTCGAGACCGCCGCCGCCGGCCGCTTCGGGTACGCGAGCCGCCACCTCCTCGTGACGCGCTCCACCGAGCCCGGGGCCGGCTACGAGCCGCTGCGGTGCGCGTCCGTCCAGCTGCGGACCGTGCTGCAGCACGCGTGGGCCGAGTTCGAGCACGACATCCGCTACAAGGGGACGGTCCCGCCCGAGCAGGTGCCCGACCTCGACCGCCGCTTCACGCTCGCGGCCGGCCTCCTCGAGCTCGCCGACCGCGAGTTCCAGACCATCCGCGACCGGCTCCAGGCGGGCTTCGGCACGAGCGGGGTCGACGCGGGCGACGAGCTCGACCCGCGGATCAGCGCCCAAGAGCTCGCGACCTTCCTCGCCGGCCGGTACTCGAGCGCCGGGTGGTCGCGCACCGACCACTACGAGTGGATCGCCGGCCTGCTCCTCGAGCTCGGCATCGCCTCCCTCGACGAGCTGAGCGAGGTCCTGCGCGACATCGACAGCGCCGCCGTGACGGCCGCGATGGACTACCGCTACCCGCCCGGGGCCGTCCGCCGGCTCGACGACGACCTCCTCGCGCGCTTCGGGGAGCGCTACCTCGCGCTCCACGGCAACGCCCACCGGCAGGACGCCCTCGCGGCGCGGGCCGCCCGCCTCAGCGGGTGATGCGCTGCACCGTGCCGTCGGTGCGGCTGGCGACCCACAGCGTGCGCGAGCCCGGTGCGACGGCCACGGTGTTCGGCTGCTGGACGGTCGGGTACCGGGCGGCCTCGCGCGGCGCCGACCCCGTGACGTCGACGCCGACGACCTCGTTGCGCGCGGTCAGGGTCACCCACACGAGGCCGCCCTTCGCGTCGGCGGCGAGGCCGTAGGGGCTGCCGGCGAGGGCCAGCGACCCGACCTGCCGCAGCGGGTCGACCGAGAACAGCAGCAGCGCGTCGCCCCGGGTGTCGGCGACGGCGACCAGCCCCGGCCGGGCGAGGATGCCGTGCGTCGGTCCCTCCCCGGCCGGCACCCGAGCGACGCGGGTCATCCGGTCGAGGTCGTAGCTCGTGAGCGACCAGTCGGCGACGTCGACGGCCAGGGCCGTGCGCCCGTCCGCGACGACGCCGCCCGGCTGGCGCAGGTCGTCGAAGGTGTGGACGACCCGGCCGTCACGCACGACGCTCATCGAGCCGCTGAACTCGTCGCCGACGAGGATGTCGCCGCCCTCGGCGCCTGTCGCGTCGTGGGGGACGTGGCCGACGGGGGTCGTGCGGGTGCGTCCGGTGTCGGTGTCGACCTCGACGAGCTCGTCGGCGGCCTCGTTGGCCACGAGCACCGTCCCGCCGCCCGCGGTGAGGCCGAGGTGGCGCACCGTGCCGGGCACGTCCACCGTGCGACGGACGGCGAGGGTGGTGGGGTCCAGCAGGACCAGCCGGTCGGGACGGCGGACACCCACGGCGAGGAGGCCGCTCGCGGGGTCGAGGACGATCCCCTCGGGGGAGTAGCCGACCGGCACGACCCGGCCGGCGGGCTCGACCGTCGGCGTCGGGGCCACGGCCGGCTCGGCGCCGGGGCCGCCGCCCGCGTGGTGGTCGCCGGCCGGGGCCGCCGGCTCGTCGCCGGAGCACGCGGCCAGGGCGGAGGCGGCGCCCACCAACCCCGCGCCGAGGACGAGGCGGCGGCCGACGGGGCGAGGAGGGGTCACCGGCCCGAGTCTGCCCGAGCCCGGCCCCCGGACGGCTCCGCACATCGACCGGGCCCGTCGTGCGTGCAGGCCCGCCGGGCCGGGTAGCCCTCCGGTGTCCCGTCCCCGACCCCACCGGAGGCCCTCCGTGCCCACCGCTCCCCGCGCCGTGCTCCTCGACGTCGACGGCACCCTCGTCGACACCTCCTACGCGCACACGACGTGCTGGTGGCAGGCCCTGCGCGAGCACGGGCACGTCGTGCCGATGCACCGCATCCACCGGGCCATCGGCCTCGGGTCGGACCGCATCGTCGGCCACCTCCTCGACGGGGACGACGAGGCCGTCGCCGACGAGGTGGTCGCCTCGCACGCGGCGCTGTTCGCGGCGTGGCACGAGCGGCTCGTCCCGCTGCCCGGCGCCCGCGACCTCGTGCGGCACTGCCACGAGGCGGGGATGGTCGTCGTCCTGTCGACGTCCGCGGGCCGGACCGACCTCGACGCCCTCCGGAGCGCGCTCGACGCCGACGACTGGGTCGACGAGAGCACGACGAGCTCCGACGCCGAGCGCAGCAAGCCCGACACGGACATCCTCGACGTCGCCCTCGAGCGCATCGGGCTCGGCGCCGGGGAGGCGGTGTTCGTCGGCGACTCCGTCTGGGACGCCGAGGCGGCCCGTCGCGCCGGGATGCCGTGCGTCGGCGTCGAGTGCGGCGGGACGAGCGCGGCCGAGCTGCGGGAGGCCGGCTGCGTCGAGACGTACGCGGACCCGGCCGACCTGCTGCGGCACTGGGAGGGGTCAGCCCTCGCCGGCGTCACCGGGGGATGACCACCCGGCCGCCCGCAGCCGTTCGAGGCCGTCGAGCAGCAGGTCGAGGGCGAAGCGGAACTCGAACTCGTCGTCGCACGAGGTCGCCCGCGGTCGGCGGGCCTGCGCATCGAGGGCCACGGCGAGGATGCCCGGGTAGTCGGCCGGGTCCGGGGCCGGCGCGGCCCGGCGGGTCGGTGCGGCGACGGACTCGTCGAAGAGCTCGGGGCTGAACCCCCAGATGCGGCTGCCGAGCGCGTGCATCCCGTGGTGAGCGAGGTCCGGGGTGAACCCGCCGTCGAGCAGGTGGCGCGTCACGGCGTCCATGTGGCGCAGGACGGCGGGCGTCCGCCGGCTGCGGGTCTCGAGGACCCGGCGCAGCCACGGGTGACGCTGCACGGCGGCGCGGGCCGAGAGGACGGTGGCGCGCACCGCGTCGGGCCAGTCGTCGGGCGTCCGCGGCCGCGGCGCGACCACCACCTCCCCGAGGACCTCCTCGACGACCCCGTCGAGGAGGTCCTCCTTGTCGGCCACGTGCTTGTAGAGCGCCATCGGCACGACCCCGAGCCGCTCCGCGAGGCGACGCATGCTCACCGCCTCGATGCCCTCGGCGTCCGCGAGCGCGACCGCGTCGGTGAGCACGCGCGGACGCGACAGCGGTGTGCGCTCGGTGCCGGGCACGGGGGTCTCCTCCGGGGGGCTTGACGAGGTGTACGCCGTAAACCTACCGTGGTGACCCTGAGGTGTACGCCGTACACCGCCGACGTCGGGGAGACCGATGACCACACGACAGCCCGGCGCCCGGACCGCCGGCGCCCTCTTCCTCCTGACCCACGTGACGTCCGTCGGGGCCCTCCTCCTCTACGGGCCGGGCGGCGTCGACCCCGGGCACGACCTCGCAGACCGCGGCGCGGTGCTGGCCGGCGCCGCCCTCGAGACGGTGCTCGCCGTGGCCGTCGTCGGCACCGCGCTCGCGCTCCACGGGCTCCTGCGCGACCGCGCCCCGGTGGCGTCGACCGCCTACGTGGCCCTGCGCGCGCTGGAGGCGGCCGTCATCCTCGCCGGGGTGCTCGCCGTCCTCGCGGCCGTGGCCGTGCCGGGGTCGGACGGCTCCCCGGCCGGTGGGGAGGGTGCGCGGGCCGCCCTCACCGGGCTGCACGCGTGGGCGTTCGTCGTCGGCCCGGGGCTCGTCTGCCCGGTCAACACGGTCGTCCTCGCGCTGGTCCTGCACCGCGAGCGGATGGTCGCGCGCTGGATCCCGCTGCTCGGGCTGGTCGGTGGCCCGCTCATCGGCGTGGTCAACCTCGCGGTGCTGGCCGGGGTCACCGGGCCGGTGGCCGTGGCCGCGCTCCCGATCTTCGCGTGGGAGGTCTCGCTCGCCGTCCACCTGCTGGTCCGCGGCGTCCGGACGGGGGTGCCCTCGGCGGCGGTGCTCCCGCGCGAGGTGGCGGCGACCGGCTAGGCCAGGCGGGTGACCCACTCGCGCAGCAGCCAGGCGAAGCGCTCGGGGTGGTCCATCGAGGGCAGGTGCGCGGCGTCCGGCCAGTCGACGCGGCCGACGTCCGGCGCGCCCGCGACGACCCGCTCCGCGGCGTCCTGGACCGTCGCGAGGTCGTGCCCGCCGACGAGGACCAGCACCGGCACCTCCAGCCGCGACAGGCGCTCGACCGCGGGCGGGTCCGGCTCGTCGACCTCGAGGTCCCCGAGCAGCGCCTCGACCTCGAAGGCGCGCCGCTGCATCGTCGCGACGGCCCGGCGCGTGCCCGGGTCGACGTCGGCCTCGGTGCGCCCGGGGCCGACGAGCCACGTCTCGACGTTCAGCGCGACGGCGCCGTCCAGGTCGCCGGCCCCGAGACACGCGCGCTCGGCCTCGACGAAGGCCCGCAGGTCCTCGGTCATCGTCACGAGGAGGCTGCCGCCCGGCGGGGCGAGGACGAGCGAGCGCACGAGGTCGGGCCGCTCGAGGGCGACCTCGGCCGCGACGCCGGCGCCGAACGACGCGCCGACGAGGTGGCACGAGCCGACGGCCAGCTCGTCGAGGAGCGCCGCGACGTCGCCGCGGTGGCACACGCTGCCGGCGGGTGCGGTGTCCGTGGCGCCGAAGCCGCGCAGGTCGAGCCGCACGACATCGAAAGCGTCGGTCAGGGTGTCCCACACCGGGTCCCACATCCGCCGGTCGGCGACCCCGGCGTGCAGGAGCACGACGGTGGGTGCCTCGGGCCGGCCGGCGCGCTCGTACGCGACGGACCGGTCGCTCAGCGGCACGCGGGACCCGGGACGGACGTCATGCGGCCAGTCAACGCCGCAGGACGCCGGCGCGACAAGCGAATAACGGGGATGTGCGGCTCAGGCGGCCCGCCACGGCATCCCGGCGAGGACCTCCTCGAGCACCCCGACGCCGTGGTCGACGTCCTCGGGGGTCGTGTAGGGCGCGACGGAGAGCCGCAGCACCGGGCCCTCGTCGGTCGAGGCGCACCAGAGGTCGACGCCGCGGGCGTGCATCCGGCGCAGGGCCTCCTCGGGGTCGACCGGGGGGAGGCCGACCGCGACCATCGCGGGGGCGCGCGGCGCCGGGGCGAGGACGCTCGTGCCGGGCAGCCCGAGCAGGAGGGTCTCGGCGTGCCCGGTCAGCTTCTCCCAGTGGTCGACCAGCCCGTCGTCGAGCAGGTCGCGGTGGTAGGCGAGGGCGGTCGGGGCGACGAGGTGGGCCACGACGTCGTCCGTCCCGCCCCAGGCGAACCGTTCCGGCAGCGACCCCGACTGCGAGTACCAGCTGGTGACGACCGGGCGCAGGTCGTCGGCGGCGTCGTCGGGCACGACGAGGAACCCCGCGCCCTTGGGCAGGTGGAGCCACTTGTGGAGGGTCAGGCAGACGAAGACCCCCGGCCGCCGCACCGGCATCGTCAGCTGGCCGGCGGTGTGGGCGCCGTCGACGACGGTGGCGACGCCGCGCGGCGAGAGCTCGGCGGAGAGCCGGTCGACCTCGTTGACCTGCGACCACGGCGAGGTGACGTGGCTGACGACCACCGCCCGCGTCCGCGGGCTGCAGGCGTCGAGCAGCCGCTCGACGAGCCCCTCGTGCCGACCGTCGACCACCTCGACGTCGACCCCCCGGGCAGCGAGCACACCCATGAGCGCGACGGTCGCCTCGTACTCGCGACTCGTGACGACCACCTGCTCGCCGGGGCGCAGCGCGAGGTGGTCGACCACCGTCTGCATCGCCGTCGTGGCGTTGCGGACGAACACGCCGCGGTCCTCGGGCACGCCGAGGTGCGCGCAGACGGCGCGGCGGCTGGCGTCCAGCTGCGGGAAGAGCCGGTGGTGGTAGAAGCCGGGGTAGTCGGCCTCGGCGTCGGCCCGCACTGCGCAGGCGGCGGCGAGCACCGTCGCGGGCGTGGCCCCGAACGAGCCGTGGTTGAGGAAGGTCCGGCCGCGCGCCAGCGCGTAGTCGTCCCGTCGGTCCATGACCGACATCCTCGCCCGTCCGACCCCCTCCCGCGCGTCCGAGCACCACGGATTCCACACCGGGACCGGGCGGAATACCCACGGCCCGCCGACCGCTGGACCCTGCATGACCGTTCCCAGCATCACGCTCAACGACGGCACGACCATCCTCCAGCTCGGCTTCGGGGTGTTCCAGATCGAGCCGTCGGACACCGCAGAGGCCGTCACGCGCGCCCTCGAGATCGGCTACCGCCACATCGACACCGCGGAGATGTACGGCAACGAGGCCGAGGTCGGCGAGGCCATCCGCACCTCCGGCATCCCGCGCGACGAGATCTACGTGACCTCCAAGCTCAACAACGGCTTCCACCGCCCGGACGACGCGAAGCGCGCCTTCGGCGAGACGATGGAGAAGCTCGGGCTCGACAAGATCGACCTCTTCCTCATCCACTGGCCGCTGCCGACGCTCTACGACGGCGACTACGTCTCGACGTGGCGCACGATGGCCTCGTTCGTCGAGGACGGGCGCGCCGCCTCCGTCGGCGTCTCGAACTTCCAGCCCGCGCACCTCGAGCGCATCGTCGCCGAGACCGGTGTGGTGCCGGCCGTCAACCAGGTCGAGGTCCACCCGTACTTCACGAACGAGGCCGTCCGCGCGGCCGACGCGGAGCACGGCATCGCGACCGAGGCGTGGTCGCCGATCGCCCAGGGCAAGGTCCTCGGCGACCCGGTCATCACGGAGATCGCGCAGGCCAAGGGCGTCTCCCCGGCGCAGGTCACGCTGCGTTGGCACATCGAGCGCGGTGACATCGTCTTCCCGAAGTCGGTGACCCCCGAGCGCATCCGCGAGAACTTCGAGATCTTCGGCTTCTCGCTGACCCCGGACGAGGTCTCGCGCATCTCGGCGCTGGACAAGGGCGAGGAGGGCCGCACCGGCCCCAACCCGGACGAGTTCGACTACGTCCCCGAGTGACCGCTCGCTGACCGCCCGAGGGCCCGGCTCCACCACGGAGCCGGGCCCTCGCGCATCCCCGGTCGTTTCCCCGCCGTCACCTGCGTCACCTGCGTCACCTGCGTATCGGGTGACCCGATACGACCGCGCTGAACCCGAGAACCGTTCCGGGGTGAAGCGCACCCGTATCGGGTGACCCGATACGCGTGAGGCCTGGGGCGGCGGCGCGCGTCAGGGGGAGGCGAGCAGGTCCCCGTGGAGGACGGTGAAGCAGCCGTCGGGTGCGTCGGCCCAGGCCCGCCAGTCCGCTGCGACGGCCTCGAGCTCGCCTGCGGTGCAGCGCTCCTCGCGCACCAGCTGCTCCGCCAGCCGCGACCCCGTCATCCGGTCCGCCCACGAGCCGCCCCACCAGTCGCGGTCCTCCGGGGTCGCGAAGCACCACGTCGAGGCCGTGACGCGTGGCGCCGGGAAGCCCGCCTCCAGGGCCCAGCCGAGCAGGCGCCGACCGGCGTCGGGCTCGCCGCCGTTCGCCCGGGCGACGTCGCGGTAGAGGTCGAGCCAGCGGTCGAGCCCGGGGGGCCGCGGCCACCAGGCGAAGGCGGCGTAGTCGGCGTCCCGAGCGGCGACGACCCCGCCGGGCCGGCAGACGCGCCGCATCTCGCCCAGGGCTTGCACGGGGTCGCCGACGTGCTGGAGCACCTGGTGGGCGTGGACGACGTCGAAGGAGCCGTCCGGGAAGGGCAGGTCGTGCACGTCGCCCACGACGAGGTCGGCCCCGACGCCACGCCGGCGCAGCTCCGCAGCGGTGAGGGCCAGGGAGGCGTCGTCCGCCTCGAGCGCCGTCACCCGGCCGGGGGCGACGAGCGCGGCGAGGTCGGCGGTGATGGTGCCCGGCCCCGAGCCGACGTCGAGCAGGCGCAGGCCCGGCCTCAGGTGCGGCAGGAGGTGCGCGGCCGAGTTCTCGGCCGTCCGCCACCGGTGCGAGCGCAGGACGGGCTCGGCGTGGCCGTGCGTGTAGGGGACCATCACCCCACCGTCGCGCCCGACGCGAGGGTGGGCAAGGGGGTGGTCGTGCCGTGGGCGGGCGGTGTCCGCGGGGTGGTCGGCGCGGCGGTCAGTACCAGTGGGGGGAGCGCGCCTGCCAGGCCCCCCAGGCCGCGCACGGCGAGCCGTACGCCCGCTGGATGTACTCCATCCCCCAGCGGACCTGCGTCGTCGGGTTGGTCAGCCAGTCCGACCCGGCGCTCGCCATCTTCCAGCTCGGGAGTGCCTGGGGGATGCCGTACGCGCCCGACGAGGGGTTGGTCGCGCTCCAGCTCCAGCCCGACTCGCCGTTCCAGAGGTCGACGAGGCAGCCGAACTGGTCGCCGCCCCAGCCGTGGGCACCGAGGAGGGAGCGGGCCGTGCGCTGGGCGCTCGCCGGCGAGCCGCCACCGCCGCCGACCACCGGGGTCGAGGCGCCGCCCTGCGCGGCGTGGTCGCGGGCGGCCCGGGCCTCGCGTTCGGCCCGGCGGCGGGCCTCGGCCTCGGCCCGGGCACGGGCCCGGGCGAGGGCTCGCAGGCCCGAGGCGCGCTGCGTCGCGAGCCGCGCGGCCCGGGCCCGCAGGGCGGCGACCCGGGCGTCGAGGGCCTCGGCGCGGGCGGCGAGGGCGGCGGCCTCTCGGGCCGCGTCGGCCTCGGCGCGCTCGGCCGCCTGCCGGGCCTCCTGCGCCTGCCGGGTGGCGGTGGCCTGGTCAGCGCGCGCCGCCTCGAGGTGCGCCGACTCCGCGGCGCCGGCGGCCGCCGCGCCCGCCGCGCGGGAGAGCGCCGCGCTCGTGCGCCGCCCCTGGAGGTCGAGCACCACCTGCGCGTCGGCCATCGACTCCGGCGACCCGGTGAGGGCCAGCTCGAGCGCGTTGACCTCGCCCGAGCTCGTCCAGGCCCGGACGGCGGCGTCCGCGACGTCGCGGTGGGCGGCCACCTGCTCGGCCCGGGCGTTGTCGAGCTCGTCGGCCGCCTTCGTCGCGAGGGCCTTCGCGCGGGCGAGCTCCTGCTCGGCGGCCCGCTGGGCGTCGACCGCCCGGGCAACCCCGAGCTGGAGGGCCGTGAGCCGATGGGCCACCGTGGCCTGCTCGGACGCCAGGCGCGTCGCCTGCCGGTCGGCGGTCGCCGCGGCGTCGCGCGCCGCCCGCACCTCGCCGGCCCCCGGGACGACCGGGCGGTCGGCGTGCGCGGCGGGTGCACCGGCCAGCCCGAGGACGAGGGCCGCGGCGAGCACGTGGGTTGTCGTGCGGGCACGCGCGAGGACGGTCACTCCCGCAGTGTCACACCGGCCTCACAGGCCACGGAAGCACCACCGGCCACGTCGTCCTCAGCGTGTGGACAGGTGCCGGGGGCGGTCACCGCGGCCGGACCTGGACGTCGTGCTCACCGGTCCGGGCCTCGATGTCGTGCTCGGTCGCCGCCATGACCCGGTCGGCGAGCACGCGCAGGGCCCGGGCCACCGCCACCGCGTCGCCGATGTGCGGGTCGGCCGGGTCGCGCGGCGAGCGGTGGCTGCGCCCGAGCGCCGTGAGGGCCTCCGGGGCGTCCGCGAGCAGCGCGACCGTCGCCGTCGTGTCGTCCCCGGTCTCGAAGAGGGTGACCCGCACGCTCCAGCGCCGCAGCGTGCCGGCGTCGGGGCCCGGGTCCGCCTCGGCGGGCGGGGCCTCGTCCTCCGTGAGGCGCAGGACCGAGCCGGCGCCGGGGTAGAGCGTGCTCGTGTGCCCGTCGTCCCACCGGACCGTCCACGGCGGCTCGCCGTCCGGCCCGCAGCCGAGGACCTCTCCGGCCCGGGCGGGCTGGTCGACCCGCTCTCCGGTGAGGACGATGTGGTGTCCGGGGTGCGCTCTCACGGCCGCCTCCTCGGTCGGTCGTCACCGGGACGGGCCGGGTGCCGGGGTGGTGGCGACGGTCCCCGGCACCCGAGCCCATCGTCCTCCTCCCGGCCCCGCCGCGGAAGACGTCCCGGCAGCGCCGCGGGCTACACCGCAGTAGATGTCGCTGTGGCAGCACGTACTGCGGTGTAGCCCGGGTTGCCCCGGGAGGCCCGGGGCCGGCTCGGTCAGACGGGACCCAGTGACAGACCGTCGCCGAACCGGAACAGGGCGTCGTCCCCGAAGCCGGGGACGTCCTCGGGGTGGCGCCGCACGGCGTCCATCGACGCCGGGACGTCGAAGGGCAGCCGGCCGACCGGCGGGATCGCCCCGGTCAGGGCGGCGAGGAGCGCGGCGCTGCTGCTGCCGTAGGTCCCGGTGAGCGCGGCGCACAGCGGGACGAGCGGCGTGAGCACCGCCGGGCGGTCGAGGGAGACGTCGACGACGAGCGGGCACTGCGCCGCGACGCGGGAGAGGCGGCTCACGAGGCCCGGCGGGAAGTCGAGCGAGCCCTGGTGGAACCACGCCTCGAGGAAGAGGTCGTCCCGGGCCTCGAACGGGGCCTGGAGCCGGACGAGCGCGACGTCGGCCTCCTCGGGGGAGGCGGCGACCGCGAGACCGGCCGCGCCGAGGTCGTCCGCACCCACGCCCTCGGCGTACACGCGCGTGCCCGGACGCAGCGGCAGGGTCGGCGCCGCAGCGCCGTCGACACCGGCGGCCGGCTCGTTGACGAGGACGGTGACCGAGCGGGCCTGCGCCTCGAAGCCCGCCGTGCGGAACTCGTCCTTGCCGAGCACGGTGGTCGCGGCGTCCTCGTCGACGAACGGGTCGTCGAACAGCCCGAGCCGGAACTTGACGCGCAGCAGCCGGCGGGCCGACTCGTCGACGCGCGACTCGGGGACGCGGCCGGAGCGCACGAGGTCGAGCAGCACCTCGACGCACTCCTCGCCGCCGAACTGGTCGGCGCCGGCGTGCAGCAGCAGCTCCATCCGGCCGGCGGGGTCGAGGTGCTCGACGCCCCAGGCGCGAGCGGGGAGGACCTGGTCGCCGACGTGGTTGTCGTTGACCAGCTCCCAGTCGGTGAGCACGACGCCGTCGAACCCGAGGCGCTCGCGCAGGAGGCCGGTGACCACCTGCCGGTTGTAGCCGAACCCGACCTCCTCGACCGGCTCGCCGTCGATCTCGAGGCCGACGGGCATCCCGTAGTACGGCATGATCGCCGCGGTCCCGGCCTCGATGGCGCGGGGGAACGGGTCGAGGTGGTCGGCGAACCGCCCTCCCTCGTAGACCTGCTCGCGGCCGTAGGGGAAGTGGGCGTCCTCGCCGTCCTTCTGCGGGCCGCCGCCGGGGAAGTGCTTCGTCACGCAGGCGACGGTGCCGGCGCCGAGCTCCGGGCCGCCCTGGAACCCCTCGAGGTAGGCGACGCCGAGGTCGCCGGCCAGGCGGGGGTCCTGCCCGAAGGTGCCGGCCTGCCGGGCCCAGCGCGGCTCGGTCGCGAGGTCGAGCGTCGGGTGCAGGGCCTCGCGGATGCCGACCGCCGCGTACTCCTGCCGCGCGATGTCGGCGAAGCGCCGGACGAGCGCGGGGTCGCGCAGCGCGGCGAGCCCGAGAGGCTCGGGCCACTGCGAGAAGGACCCCGCCGCGAACGAGACGCCGGCGTTCTCGATGAACGCGTGGCGCGGGTCGGTGCTGACCGTCACGGGGATGCCGTGCGGGGTGCGCTCGGCCATCCGCTGGAGGTTGTTGCTCCAGCGGGCGGCCTGCCGGGCGTCCTTCAGCGCGTGGACGTTGAAGTGCGAGAGGTGCTTCCGCAGCACGACCTCGCTCGTCGGCGACTTGCTGATGGCGCCTGGCGCCTCGAGCAGGTCGCCGTCGGGCCCGGCCTCGATGACCGTGTGGAACATCAAACCGGCCTTCTCCTCGAGGGAGAGCCGGCCGAGCAGGTCCTCGACGCGCTCGTCGACCGGGAGGCGCGGGTCCTCGTAGGGGTCGAGGACGCCGTTGCCGTTGAGGTCGCGCCAGGCCGGGGTGTCGTCGGTGGCCGCGTGGTGGACCGCCGGGGTGTCGGTCGAGGTGCTCACGCGAGACCCGCCCCGAACTCCTCGATCCCGATGACGGGACGCAGCCGTTTCTCGACCGCCTTGGTGGAGAACGCCTTCCGGACGACGTCGCGGCACAGGACGTTGCCGACCGCCCCCATGACCATCGCCTGGTCGAGGGAGAGGTAGCGGCGGGCGATCGTCCCGGAGCGCACCGCGACGGCGTCGAAGAAACCGCCGCGCCCGTACGCGCCGAGCTCCTTCTCGATGCCCGAGAGGTTGGCGAACGCCTCGCGCGGCTCGTGCATCATCGCGAGGAACGCGGCGTGCGGGGTGACGACGCCGTCGCCGAAGGTCGGGTTCGGGTTGGTCGCCTCGCGGCACGTGCCGAAGCCCGGGTCGTAGTTCGTGCTCTCCTGGTCGGAGCAGTAGCCGTCGGGGTTGAGGCCCAGGGCGTCGACGCCGTACTCGCGGTAGCCGCCCGCCGGGTTGGACGAGGGGGAGAAGCCCCAGTAGCCGTACTTCGCCTCGAGCAGGCCGTGCTCGCGCTGGGCACGGACGTGCAGCGGGTGGTTGCGGCCCCAGGAGCGGGGCGCCCACCGGGCCTCGGGGACGAAGACGTCGGGCATGAGCTCCTCGAACATCGACCCGCCCCAGCCGGGGACGACGTGCATCCCGCGGTAGGTGTAGGCGCCCTCGTAGACGTCGAGCCCGAGGTAGGTCCGGGTCTCGCCGACCGGCTGCATCTCGTGCCACGACCAGTCGCACGTGGCCGGGAAGGTGCGCCACGACGCGAACCAGTGCTTCGCCGGGACCTGCCCGGTGAGGATGCCGAGGTAGCTCGTGATGCGCGTCTCGGACACCGCGGTGTCGTAGTGGTGGTTGGTCAGCCAGACGTCGTCGCCGACGCCGAGGTGGTTCCCCTTGGTCACGCCGGAGGTGTCGGCCGGCTCGGTGACGTAGAAGCCGCCGTGCATGAGCCCGCCGGGGCGCGGGCCCGCCGGGTCGTAGAAGACGTCCCAGCGCATCCGCGAGAAGAGACGGTCGGCGTCGCGACGGGCGCCGGGCACGGCCTCGCGGACGACCATGAGGGCGGCGCCGAGCCAGCCGCTGTCGACGCTGGACACGAACGGCTGCACGGGGTCCCCCGAGTCCGGCCAGGTCGTGAGGACGGCCCCGGAGGTCTCGTCGTACCAGTTGAAGTACATGCCGCTCGGTTCGTGGTGCTCCATCCGCAGCAGTGTCGAGAGCGTCCGCCGCACCCGGCGGGTCGCCTCACCGGGCGTGATGATGCCCAGCTCGCGCGCGACGACCGCGCTCCACAGGTAGCCGCCGATGTTCGTCGGGGACGTGTACCCGCTGCGGTCACGCGCGGCGAGGGACTCCGTGATGTTGTCCGCGGGCAGGCCGGTGCGCTCGTCGGTCATCGCGACGAGGGAGCGCCACGTGTCGGCGGCCCAGCGACGCACCGCGCGCGGGTCCCAGGCGTGGTGGTGATCCGGTCCGTGCACGAGCGACGGTGCGCCGGAACGCGTCACGGCAGCGGCGGGCTGTGCCGCGGCGCCGCTGACGACGAGGCCACCGAGGGCGGCCGCGCCGCCGACGAGCAGCTGGCGGCGCGAGGCCGGGACGGAGGCGGAGGCGGGACGGGGGGTCATCGGGATCTCTCCTGACGGGGGTCGGTGGGTGGCGCCGGACGGTCCGGTCGTCACTTGATGCCGGTGGTCGCGATGCCCTCGATGAACCGGCGCTGGAAGACCATGAAGACGAGCAGCACCGGGAGGACGACGACGGTGGCGCCGGCGAGGAGCAGCCCGTACTGCGTGCTGTTCTGGCCGGTGCTGTAGAGCGCGAGGGCGACGGGCAGCGTGTAGGTGTCCTCGGTCTGCGCCACGACGAGCGGCCAGAGGAAGTTGTTCCAGCTGCCGAGGAAGGTGAGGATGCCGAGCGTCGCGAGGGCCGGCCCGCACAGGGGCAGGATGATCCGCGCGAAGATCCGCAGCTCGCCGGCGCCGTCGACACGGCCGGCGTCGATGAGGTCCTTGGGCAGCCCGAGGATGAACTGGCGCATGAGGAACACGCCGAACGGGCTGACGAGGAACGGCAGGAAGAGGCCCGGGAGGGTGTCGACGAGGCCGGCGTTCGCGACGAGCACGAACAGCGGCACGAAGGTGACGACGCCGGGGATCATCAGGGTCGTCATGACGATGACGAACAGCGCTCTCTTGCCGCGGAACTCGAGCATCGCCAGGGCGTAGCCGAGCATCGAGCAGAAGAGCAGGTTGCCCGCGGTGACGACGACGGCGACGACGACCGAGTTGGTGAAGTACCCACCGAAGTCGAGCCGGCTGAACAGCTGGGTGTAGTTGTCGAGCGAGGCGGTCTGCGGCCACCAGGTCGGCGGCGACTGGCGCAGCTCGCCCTCGGACTTGAACGAGCCGAGGACCATCCAGACGAACGGGGCGACGACGGCGACGAGGGCCACGGTGAGGGCCCCGTAGAGCCACCAGTTGGTGCGCTTGGCGGTGAGCATCGGGGTCAGCGCTCCTCTCGCAGGAGGCGGAACTGGATCGCGGTGACGACCGCGACGAGGACGAAGATGATGTAGCTGATCGCCGCCGCGTAGCCGTAGTTGCCGAACCCGAACTGCTTGTACGTGTACATCGACATCGAGATCGTCGAGTTCAGGGGTCCGCCGTTGGTCATGACGAACGGCTCCTCGAAGAACTGCAGGTAGCCGATGCCCGTCGTCACCGAGACGAAGAGGATCGTCGGACGCATGAGCGGCAGCGTGATGTGCCGGAACCGCTGCCACGCCGAGGCGCCGTCGATGGCGGCGGCCTCGTGCAGGTGCCACGGCACGGCCTGGAGGCCGGCGAGGAAGATGATCATCCCCGTCCCGAAGTTGCGCCAGGTCGCCATGAGGATGAGCGAGGGCATCGACCAGCTCGGGTCGCCGAGCCAGTTGGGGCCGTCGATGCCCACCCACCCGAGCACGGTGTTGATCAGTCCGTAGTCGGTCTGCAGCAGGAAGCGCCACACGACGGCGACGGCGACGATCGAGGTGATGACCGGTGTGTAGAAGCCGAGCCGGAAGACCGAGCGCAGCCGGTGGATGCCGCGGTTCAGCGCGACGGCCGCGGCGAGGGCGACGGTGAGGGTCAGCGGCACGCCGACGAGGACGAAGTACGCGGTGTTGCGCATCGACTGGAGGAACAGCGGGTCCGAGAGCGCCTTGGTGTAGTTCTCGAGGCCCGTGACGTCGACGGCGAACGGGGTGCGCAGGTCGCGCGAGCGGGTGTCGGTGATGCTCATGAAGAGCGACTGGAGCACCGGCCACGCGGTGAACGCGAGGAAGAGCAGGCTGAACGGGAGGGCGAGGATCCACGCGGCCCGCCCCTCGCGCCGGGCGGCGGCGCGGGTGCGCCGGCCGCCGCCCGGGGCGGTGGACTCGCCGGCGGGGGCCGGCGGGGCGGTCGTCGTGGTCATGTCACTGACCGGTGCCGATCGAGTCGGCCTGCTGCTGGACGGTCTTGAGCGCCGCGGCGGGGTCGGCGCCGGTCTTGGTGACCTTCTCGAGCTCGGAGTCGAGGGACGCGACGACCTGCTCCCACGTGGGGAACGACGGCGGCGCCTTGGCGGTCGTCAGCTGGTCGCCGAAGACGGCGAGCTTGTCGTCGCCCGAGAGGGCCGAGTCGTCCCATGCGGACTGGACCGAGGGGAGGTCGGTGGACATCCCGTACCACTTCGCCTGGGTTTCGGGATCGGCGAGGAACTGGACGAACTTCCACGCGGTGTCGCGCTGCTTGCTGTTCTTGAAGACGACGAAGTCCGAACCGCCGACGAACGAGGACGAGCCGGCGCTGCCCGCGGGGATCTTCGCGACGGCGTACTTGTCCTTGAAGCCCTCGCCGCCGACCTTCTCGACCGCGGACATCATCCAGGGGCCGGAGATGAACATCGGCACCTTGCCGCTCACGAAGTCGGGCTCGGTCGTCGGCTGGGCCGGGGCGGCCTTGTCGGAGATGCCGTCGGTGAAGAACGACTGGTAGTACTGCACGGCCTTGAGCAGCTGCGGGGTGTCGAAGCTGTACTTGCCGTCGGCGTCGAGCGAGGCGCCCTCGCCCCAGGCGAACGGCATGACCGTCTGCCACGAGCCGGTGCCGCCGGCCTGGAGGCCGATGCCCCACGTGGCGCCGGCCTTGTCCTGCATGGCCTTCGCCATCTCCTTGAGGCCGTCCCACGTGGTGGGGGCCTCGGTGTAGCCGGCCTTCTTCGCGAGGTCGGTGCGGTAGTAGACCAGGCGGGTCTCGACGTACCAGGGGATGCCGTAGCTCGTGCCGCCGACCTTCGTCGTCTCCTGCGCGCCGGGGAAGAAGCCCGCGGAGTCGATGTTGCCGGGCAGCGGGTCGAGCGCACCGAGGCCGGCGAACTCGCCCATCCACGTCGTGCCGACCATCGCGGCGTCCGGGGTGCTGTTCGCGGTGATGGCGGTGGTGAACTTGTCGTGCGCCGCGTCCCAGGGGATGGCGGTGACGTTCACCTTGGCGCCGGGGTTCTGGGCCTCGAAGTCCTTGGCGAGGTCGGGCAGCTTCTCGCCCTCGGCGCCCATCGCCCAGACGGTGATGGTGCCCGTGGCCTTGCCGGACGCGACGTCGGTGCCGGTCGTCGCGGCTCCGGCCCCGCTCTCGCTGCGGCCGCACGCGCTGAGGGCCAGCGCGGCGGTGGCCACGAGGACCAGGGCGGTCGTCGGGCGTCGTCTCATGTCGAACTCACTTCCTTGTGGGGTGGACGGGGCGAGGTGTGGCTCAGGGGGCCGTCGGGGACGGCTCGGGGCATCCGCAGGACCCGCGCAGGACGACGCGGGTGGCGAGCAGGCCGGGGTCACCCGGCTCGGCGCCGGTGATGCGCTCGTGCAGGCGGCGGGCGGCGAGGGCGCCGAGCTCGCGGACCGGCTGGCGGACCGTGGTCAGGCCGGGCCGGACGTAGCGGGCGGCCATGACGTCGTCCCAGCCGGTGACCGCGAGGTCCTCGGGGACGCGGACGCCGCCCGCGACGAGGCGGGTGGTCAGGGCGAGGGCGACCTCGTCGTTGGCGCAGACGACGGCGTCGGCGGTGACCTCGCCGGCGAGGAGGCGCTCGGCCGCCGCGGCGCCGTCGCTCTCGCGCAGGCCGCCGCCGAGCGGGGCGGGCACCTCGAGGCCACGCTCGAGCAGGGCGGTGGCGTACCCCTCGAAGCGCTGCCGGACGTCGGGGGCGACGGCGGGGTCGCCGGCGAACACCGGGCGGGTGCGGCCGTGCGCGTCGAGGAGGTGGGTGGTCAGCTCGTGGGAGCTCGCGACGTTCTCGGCCGCGAGGCGCTCGAACCCGGTCGTCGCCCCGCCGGCCACGACGAGCACCGGCTTCTGGCGGGCGGCCCGCTCGAGGACGTCGTCGGGGATGATCCCGCCGAGGACGGCGACGCCGTCGACGCCGGCGGCCAGGCGGGTGAAGCGCGGGGCGTCGAGGGGGCGGTCGGGCTCGACGAGGGCGAGGACGACGCTGAGGTCGAGCTCGGCCGCTGCCTGCTCGAAGCCCATGAGCAGCTCGGAGAAGTAGGGGCCGTGCAGCTCGGGCAGGACGAGGCCGACCGCCTCGTGGTGGCGCACGGCGAGCGAGCGGGCGGCGGCCAGCGGTACGTAGTCGAGCCGGTCGATGGCGTCGAGGACCTTGGCGCGGGTGCGCTCGGCGACGGCGGTGCTGCCCTGGATGACGCGGGAGACGGTGGCGATGGAGACGCCCGCGGCCTCGGCGACCGAGTAGATCGTCGTGCCCGCGTGTTCCGGCGTGCTCGTGCTGCGGCTCACCCGCGCCACCTCCTTGTAAGCGCTTACAATTGCGTGTGAGCGCTTACATTGCCACGGCCCCGCGCGGGCCGGCAACCCCTGGCGCGGGTGACAACGGTGTCGACGTGGGCGTCGACGACGGCCGCACAGGGCGCTGACCTGCGACGACGTGGCCAGTCCGACCGTTCGTCGATTTCCCCGCCGACGGGCGCGTCCATCAACTGACGAAGGTGTCAGTTTCTGTACACCGTCGGCCTCGTGGACGTGGACGAGCTGACGGGTGTGTCGACTCCTGCACCCGGTGCGGCCGTCAGGCGTGCAGGAATCGACCAAAGCGTCGATTCGTGCCCGCCGGGGCATCCGGCCGGGTCTCGACGTCGACGTCGGCGCCCGCCACACTGGCCCGCATGGGCACCCCGTACGTCGTCACCCGCTCGACCACGACGAGCGCCTCACCGGCCGCCGTCCACGCGCTGCTCGAGGACTTCCACGCCTGGCCGCGGTGGTCGCCGTGGGAGGAGCTGGACCCGGCGATGCGCCGCACGTACTCCGGCGCCGAGCGCGGCCCCGGCGCCCGCTACGCGTGGGAGGGCAACCGCAAGGCGGGTCGCGGCACGATGGAGGTCGTCATCTCCACCCCCGAGCAGGTCGACGTCGACCTCGCCTTCGAGAAGCCCTTCCCGTCGCGCTCGCGCGTCGAGTTCGTGCTCACTCCGCAGGCCACGGGCGGGACGGGCGTCGAGTGGCGGATGCGCGGCGAGCTCTCGCCGGTCATGCGCGTGTTCTCGCTCGTGAAGTCGATGGACTCGCTCGTCGGCCCCGACATGGAGCGCGGTCTCGCCCGGCTGCGCACCGCCGTGGAGGCGCCCGCCGGCTGAGCCGTCGTCAGGCGCGCCGGCGGGAGCGTCGGGTCAGCAGGGCGTCGACGCCCCAGAGGATGCTGGCCACGACGAGCCCGAAGACGAGGATGAGGACGAGCGTCGTCGCGACCGGGCCGTAGCCGAGCGTGACGACGTTGGTGAAGTCGTACGGGTAGGCGCCGACGACCGCCCCGCGCCCGAGCATCCACGCGACCCACGCGAGCGGCACGACGAGCGCGAAGGGGACGAGCCGACCGGTCACCCAGCCCCGCGGGCCGGCGACGAGCCAGACGAGGACCGTCAGCGCGGGCGTCACGACGTGGAGGATCGGGTCGGTCAGCCGCGACCAGCCGACGACGTCGGCGGTGGGGGCCAGGAGCACCTGGTAGACGATGGCCGTCACGGTGATCATCAACAGCGCGTCGAGCCGGATCACCCTGTCGAGGAAGCCCGTCCGGGTGGGGCGCAGGACGAGCAGGGTCGCCGACACCGCGACGACGACGTTGGACCAGATCGTGAAGTAGCTGAGGGTGTCGGCCAGCCGCGAGATGACGCCGGCCGCCCCGTCGGGGTGCAGCCCGTAGAGACCGCGCGGCGGCACCGACTCGGCGTACCCGCCGGCGCCGGAGATCACGAGGGTGAGCACGAGCCCCAGCCACGCGACGCCGGCGTTGAGGCCGAAGGCGGTGCGCGCCGCTCGGGACGGGGCGGGGGCTGCGACGTCGACCACGGGGCGAGTATGCCCGCAGGACAGGGCGATGCCCGCGCGGCGCGCGCCGTCAGAGCCGGTGGCGCCGGCCGCGACCCGGGAGCGCGTGCGTGGCCGCGGCGGCGAGGTCCCCGGCGACGACGCACCAGAGGAGCGGCACGGTCGGTGCGCCTCCGGGCACGAGCGCCAGGACGACGGCCGCCGCGCCGGCGCATCCCGCGACCCATCTCGTGGCCGGACGGCCGATCCGGCTGCGCGACAGGGCGACCGCGTGCGCAAGCAGCCCGATGCCCAGCACCCCGGCGCCTGCCGTCCACGCGCGCTGGGCGCCGAGGAGGTCCCCGGGGCCGAGCAGGCCCACGGCCGTGACGGTCAGCACCAGGGCGTAGGCCAGGCGACCCAGCAGTGCGGCACCCGCGGCGGGTCGTGCGGCGGTCCGGGTGCGCCGCCAGGCGGCGCGTGCGGCCACGGTCTGCAGGCCGGCGACGAGGACGAGGGACGCGGCGACGTCGACCGTCGCGGTCCCGGTCCGTCCGGCCGCCAGCAGCGCGGGGACCGTGAGGGCGGTCGCGGCCACGACCGGACCGAGCACCGTGAGACCCGTCGGCACCGCGCCCTGCGGCCCGGCGAGCGTGTCGTCCCGCGTCACGGACCGGCGGGGCGCGGCGGCGAGGCCCTCGACGGGGCGGGCGTCGCGCGCTGCGGTCGTCGTCATGGGTCGAGCGTGGCCCTGGTGCGGCCGGGCGTCTGTCGGGGGCGACCCTGACCCGACCCGGAGCGGAAAGCCCGCACGTGCGGGGTCGTCGTGGTGCGGGAGGGGACGGGATCGCGGAAAGCCCGCACGTGCGCGGTCGTCGCGGTGCGGGAGGGCACGGGATCGCGGGAAGCCCGCACGTGCGGGGTCGTCGTGGTGCGGGAGGGGACGGGATCGCGGAAAGCCCGCACGTGCCGGGTCGGCGCTGCGGTGGTCCCGGTCGCTCGCCGCCGGTTATGGTCACGGTGACTTCCCGAGGAGGCTCCGGTGACCCACGGCCCCGGCCTGCTGACCGACCGCTACGAGCTGACGATGCTCACGGCGTTCGTCCGCGACGGCAGCGTCGACCATCCCGCGGTGTTCGAGGCGTTCGCCCGACGCCTGCCCGAGGGACGCCGCTACGGCGTCGTCGCGGGCCTCGGGCGGCTGGCCGCGCTGGTCGAGGACTTCCGGTTCGACGCCGCGGAGGTCGCCTGGCTCGAGGCCGCGGGGGTCGTCGACGAGGCGACCTCCGCCTGGCTGCGCGACTTCCGGTTCACCGGTGAGGTCGACGCCTACCCCGAGGGCGACCTCTACTTCCCGGGCAGCCCGGTGCTCAGCGTCCGCGGCACGCTCGGCGAGTGCGTGATGCTCGAGACCCTCGTGCTGAGTGTCCTCAACCACGACACCGCCGTCGCCAGCGCGGCTGCGCGGATGGTCCTCGCGGCGCAGGGCCGGCCCCTCGTCGAGATGGGGAGCCGCCGCACCCACGAGGAGGCCGCCGTCGCCGCCGCCCGGGCCGCGTACCTCGCGGGGTTCGCCTCGACGAGCAACCTCGCCGCCGGCCACCGCCACGGCGTGCCGACCGTCGGGACGGCGGCCCACGCGTTCACGCTGGCGCACGCGACCGAGGCCGAGGCCTTCGCGAGCCAGGTCGCGGTCCAGGGCGTCGGCACGACGCTCCTCGTCGACACCTACGACGTGGAGCAGGGCATCCGTACCGCGGTCGAGGTCGCGGGGACGGGGCTCGGGGCCGTGCGCATCGACTCCGGCGACCTCGCCGAGACCTCGGCGGCGGCGCGGGCGCTGCTCGACGACCTCGGGGCCCGCGACACCCGCATCATCGCGACGAGCGACCTCGACGAGTTCGTCCTCACCGCCCTCGCCGACGCGCCGATCGACGGCTACGGCGTGGGCACGCGCGTCGTCACCGGCTCCGGCCACCCGACCGCGAGCCTGGTCTACAAGCTCGTCGCCGTGGCGTCGGAACCTGGTGGGGCGCTGCGACCGGTCGCGAAGAAGAGCCACGACAAGATCTCGGTCGGTGGCGGCAAGACCGCCTGGCGCGCCCACGACGAGCACGGGGTGCTGCGCCGCGAGTGGTACCGCACCGACGACGTCCAGGAGCCCGGCGCGTCCCGCGTCCAGGTGCCCGTCCTGCGCGGCGGGCGCCCGGTCGGGGTCCCCGACCTCGACGCCGTCCGCGAGCACTGCGCCGCGGCGCTCGCCACGCTGCCCCCGCACGCCCGGTCGGTGGCCGCCGGCCGCCCGTACCTCACCGTCGAGCAGGAAGGGGAGACCGATGGCTGACGCGCTCGTCGTCGTCGACGTCCAGACCGACTTCGTGGAGGGCGGGTCCCTCGGGGTCGAGGGGGGCCACGAGGTCGCCCGCCGCATCACCGAGCACCTCGCCGCACACCGTGACGACTACGCCGCCGTCGTCGCCTCCCGCGACTGGCACGAGCCGCACGGCACCAACGGTGGTCACTTCGCGGAGCCGGGCACCGAGCCGGACTTCGTGACGACCTGGCCGGCGCACTGCGTCTCGAGCGGCCCGGGCGCCGCCTACGCCGACGGGTTCGACACCTCCGCCGTCACCCACCACGTCCGCAAGGGCCGGGGGAGCGCCGCCTACAGCGCCTTCGAGGGCACGACCGAGGACGGGCGTCCGCTCGCCGCGCTGCTGCGCGACCTCGGCGTCACGCACCTCGACGTCACCGGCATCGCCACCGACCACTGCGTCCGCGCCACCGTCCTCGACGCGCGCCGGGAGGGCTTCTCGGTCCGGCTCCTGCCGGGGATGCACGCCGGCGTCGCCGCCGCGACGAGCGAGCGGGCCCTGGCCGAGATGGCGGCGGCCGGCGCGGAGGTGGCGCGGTGAGCGAGCACCCGCCCTTCGCCGTCACCGTCGACCTCGGCGTCTTCACCATCCGCGACGGGGTGTTCTCGGTGCTGCTCGTCGAGCGCGGGTCCGAGCCGTTCGCGGGGTCGTGGGCGCTGCCCGGCGGGTTCGTCGAGGCCGACGAGGACGCCGAGACCGCCGCATGGCGCGAGCTGCGGGAGGAGACGGGGGTCGAGCGCTTCGAGGGGCACCTCGAGCAGCTGCGCACCTACTCCGCGCCCGACCGCGACCCGCGGATGCGCGTGGTGTCGGTCGCCCACGTGGCCTTCGCTCCCGACCTGCCCGCGCCGAGCCCGGGCTCGGACGCCGCGAACGCCCGCTGGTGGTCGGTCGACGACGTCCTCGACGGTGGGCCGGACGCCCCGACCCTCGCGTTCGACCACGCCGAGATCCTCCACGACGCCCGCGAGCGCGTCCGCTCCAAGCTCGAGTACACCACCCTCGCACGCGAGTTCGTGGCCGAGCCGTTCACGCTGCCCGAGCTGCGCCGCGTCTACACCGCGGTGTGGGGCGCGCCCCCGGATCTCGGCAACTTCCGTCGCAAGGTCCTCGGCACCGACGGCTTCGTCGTCCCCACCGAGGCCCACGGCGTCTCGGCCGCGGGCGGGCGGCCGGCCCTGCTCTACCGCCGGGGCACCGCGACCGACATCCAGCCCCCGATGCTGCGCACGGCGACCCGCGGGGAGCGCTGACCCGCCGATGAGCCACCACCACGCGCTGCCGGACGCCGCGGCGCACGGAGCGCTGCCCGACGAGGCGACCGACCGCCTGCCGCCGACGCCCCTCGTGACGCGGGTCGTCGTCGTCGCCCTCGTCCTGCTCACGGCGGCAGCGACCGTGTTCGGCCTGGTCACCCTCTGGCCGCGCGGCGAGCTGCCGACCGACCCTCAGCTCGACTACGCGGTGCAGGGCGCGACCTTCCCGCAGGGAAGCGTCGTCTCGTTGACGGCCCCCTGCCCCGCCGTCGCCCCAGACTCGACGGACGACGTGCCGACCGGCGACCCCGACTGCGGGCAGCTGACGGTGCGACTCGACGACGGCTCGGAGCAGACGGTGCGCATCCAGCCGGAGGTCAGCCGCTCGGGGCTGCGGGCCGGCGACACGGTGACGCTGCTGAAGCTGCCGGACGCCGCGCTCGACTCGGCGCAGGAACAGGGGGCGATCCTCGACAGCGCGTACTCGTACGCCGGGGTCGAGCGCCAGCCGCCGCTGCTCGTCCTCGCCGCGGTCTTCGTCGTCCTCGTGCTGCTCGTCGCGCGCTGGCGGGGCCTCGCCGCGCTGGTCAGCCTCGGGGTCGGCGGGGCGATCCTCCTGTTCTTCGTGGCTCCGTCGCTGCTCGACGGCGCGAACCCGGTCGCGGTGGGGCTCACCGCCTCCGGCGCGACCATGCTCGTCGTCCTCTACCTGACGCACGGCCTGAGCCTGCGCACCTCGACGGCGCTGCTCGGGACCGTGCTCGGTCTCGGGCTGACCGCCGTCGCGGGCGTCCTCGGTTCCGACGCCGCCCGGCTGACCGGCGTCGGCGACGAGAACAGCGGTCTGCTGCAGGCGCTCGCGACCGACGTCAGGCTGCACGACCTCGTCGCGTGCGGCGTCCTCATCGCGGCGTTCGGCGTGCTCAACGACGTGACGATCAGCCAGACCTCGGCCGTCTGGGAGCTGCGCGCCGCCGACCCCCGGCGCAGCCGCCGGGCGCTGTTCGCCTCGGCGATGCGCATCGGTCGCGACCACCTCGCCTCGACCGTCTACACCATCGTGTTCGCCTACGCCGGAGCCGCGCTGCCGATCCTCCTGCTCATCGCGCTCTCCGGGCAGGGCGCCGACAAGCTGTTCCTCTCCGAGGACATCACGGCCGAGGTCGTCCGCACGCTGGCCAGCGCCGTCGGTCTGGTCCTGGCCATCCCCGCGACGACCGCGGTCGCCGTCGTCGTCGCCCCACCGCCGCGGGAGGACGCACCGGCCCCCGCGGGGGCCGAGGTCGCCGCGCCCGCCTGAGCCCGCACTGGTCGACGGGCCGGGCGGTGTGGTGGGATCGAGGTCCGGTCCGCGGGCACGACGGCGCGGCCGGGCCGCCCGTCCACCACCTGCGAGGAGCACGATGATCGACGCCAGCACGCTGGGGGTGCACTCCGAGGTCGGGCGCCTGCGCAAGGTCCTCGTCTGCCGGCCGGGCCTCGCGCACCGGCGGCTCACCCCGACCAACAGCGCCGACCTGCTCTTCGACGACGTCATGTGGGTCGGGCAGGCCGAGCGCGACCACGCCGACTTCGTCCAGAAGCTGCGCGGCCTCGGGGTCGAGGTGGTCGAGCTCCACGACGTCCTCGCCGAGACGATGGCCATCCCCGGCGCGCGCGACTGGCTGCTCGACCGCAAGATCGTGCCGAACCACGTCGGCCTCGGGCTCGTCGACTCCACGCGGGCCTTCCTCGAGACCCTCGAGCCGGCGCGGCTCGCGGAGTTCCTCATCGGCGGCCTCGCGATCCCCGACCTGCCCGACGACTTCCGCACCCCGTTCGTCATGCTGGCCCGCGAGCAGACCGGCGCGCGCGAGTACCTGCTGCCCCCGCTGCCCAACACCCTCTACACGCGGGACACGACGTGCTGGGTGTACGGCGGGCTGACGCTCAACCCGCTCTACTGGCCGGCCCGCCAGAACGAGACGATCATCTACAAGGCGATCTACCGCTTCCACCCCGACTTCGCCGGGGCGACGGTGTGGTGGGGCGACCCCGAGACCGACTGGGGCGAGGCGACCCTCGAGGGCGGTGACGTCATGCCGGTCGGCAACGGCGTCGTCCTCGTCGGGATGAGCGAGCGCACCTCGCGCCAGGCGATCACCCAGGTGGCGGCTTCCCTCTTCGCGCAGGGCGCGGCCGAGAAGGTCGTCGTCGCCGGCCTGCCGCAGCTGCGCGCCGCGATGCACCTCGACACCGTCTTCACGTTCGCCGACCGCGACGTCGTCACGCTCTACCCGAACGTCATGGACGGGGCGCACACCTTCGTCCTCCACCCCTCCGACACCGACCCCGGCGTGGAGGTCGAGGACCGCGGCGAGGGCACGTTCACCAAGGTCGTCGCCGAGGCGCTCGACCTCGACGGCCTGCGCGTCATCGAGACCGGCGGTGACGTGTACGCCTCCGAGCGACAGCAGTGGGACAGCGGCAACAACGCCGTCGCGGTCGAGCCGGGTGTCGTCTTCACCTACGACCGGAACACGACGACGAACGCCCTGCTGCGCGACGCCGGCATCGAGGTCGTCGAGATCGTCGGCTCGGAGCTGGGCCGGGGCCGCGGTGGCGGCCACTGCATGACCTGCCCGCTCGTGCGCGACCCCGTCGACTACTGACCGGTGCAGTCCCCGCCGCGTGACCTCCCGGACGCCGACGTCCTCGACGTCGTGCGGCGGGGCTGGGACGCGACGGCCCTCTCGCTCACCCACCTCCCGGTCGGCTACGGCAGCCACCACTGGGCGGCGACGGCGGCCGCGGGGCGGCGCTGGTTCGTCACGGCCGACGCGACCCCCGACGACGGTGCCGTCGAGGCGCTGGCGGCCGCGTACGGGGTGCCTGCGGCGGCCCGCGCCCACGGCGTCGACGGAGCACACGGCCCGGTCGCCGCGGCCGACGGGGCGCTGCTGCACCGTCACGGCGCGTGGTCGGTGTCCGTGCAGCCCTGGCTCGACGGTGGGGCCGGCGGGTTCTCCGACCGGTGGCCCGACGCCACCGCCGAGGCGGTCGTCCGCCTGCTCGCCGACCTCCACATGCTCCACGCCGCGAGCACCCCGGCGCGGCCCGAGGACCCCGCCCTGCCCGGGGTCGACGGGCTCGTGGCGGCGCTGGACCGCTGCGAGCGCGACGAGCCGCTCACCGGAGGGCCGCTGGCCGGGGTCGTCACCGGGCTCCTGCGCCGGCACGCCGCGGCCGTGCGCGAGGCGCTGCGCGAGGACGCCGCGGACCTGCCCGGCCCCGGCGCCACGGTGCTGACCCACGGCGAGCCGCACCCGGGCAACGTCGTCGTCACCGCCGACGGCCCGGTGCTCGTCGACTGGGACACCGCCCGCCGCGCCGAGCCCGAGCGAGACCTGTGGCTCGTCGCCGCCCGCACGGACCTCGACGTCGTCGCCCTCTACGCCGACCTCACGGGCCGCACGCCCTCCCGGGACCGGATGCGCCGGCGCGAGCGCCGCTGGGCCCTCGCCGACGTCGCCGCGTACGTCGTCGACCTCGCGGCCGCGCCCGCCGAGGACGCCGACACCGCGTGGCAGCTGCGCTCGCTGCGGGGCACCCTCGAGGAGCTCGGACGCTGACGTCGGCGCAGGTCGACGTCAGCGCAGGTCACCGGGCACCCCCGGCGCCCCGCCCCGTAGGCTCGGGCACCAGTGCTCGACCACCGGAGGGACCCCCCGATGAGCCCCGACCGCACGTTCCACCCGTCCGCGGGCCGCACCCTCGGTGTCGAGTGGGAGCTCGGCCTCGTCGACCCCGACACCCTCGACCTCGTCTCGCGCGCACCCGAGCTCATCGCGGCCCTCGACGACGGCGGGTCGCGCAGCGGGTCGGCCTCCGCCGGACGCTCGTCCGTCACGAACGAGCTGCTGACCAACACCCTCGAGATCGTCACCGGCATCTGCGACAACGCGGCCGCGGCCGCGGAGGACCTGCAGCACGGGCTCGACCAGGTCCGTCGCGCGGCCGACGAGCGCGGCCTCGCGCTGTTCGGCGGCGGCGCGCACCCCTTCAGCCGGTGGGAGGACCAGGAGGTCTCCTCCGGCGAGCGTTACGCGACGCTCATCGACCGCACCCAGTGGTGGGGCCGGCAGATGGTCATCTACGGCGTGCACGTCCACGTCGGCATCACGTCGGCCGCCAAGGTGTGGCCGCTCGTCAACGCACTGCTCACCTACCACCCGCACCTCACGGCGCTCTCCGCGTCGTCACCGTTCACCGGCGGCGTCGACACCGGGTACGCGAGCAACCGGACGATGCTCTTCCAGCAGCTGCCGACCGCCGGCCTGCCCTTCCAGTTCGAGTCCTGGGCGCAGTACCGCACCTACCTCCACGACGTGTTCACGACGGGGGTCGTCGACGACGTCAGCGAGCTGCGCTGGGACATCCGGCCCTCGCTCGGCCTCGGGACCATCGAGGTGCGGGCGTGCGACGGGCTGTCGAGCCCGGCCGACGTCGCGGCGGTCGCGGCGCTCGTGCACTGCCTCGTCGTGCACCTGGAGGAGCAGCTCGACGTCGGCCGGCTCCCCGCACCGCTGCCGCCCTGGCACGTGCAGGAGAACAAGTGGCGCGCAGCGCGGTACGGGCTCGAGGCCATCGTCATCGTGGATGCGGACAGCCGCGAGGTGCCGGTGGTCGACGACGTGCTCGAGCTCCTCGAGCGGTTGCAGCCGGTGGCGCGTCGGCTCGGCTGCGTCGACGAGCTCGCGGGTGTCGAGCGACTGGCGCGCGGCGGCGGGGGCTACACGCGGATGCGCGAGGCCGTGGCCGCGGCGGACGGCGATCTGCGGGCCGCCGTCCGCGCGGCGCTCGTCAGCGGCTGACGGCGTCGAGCTCGTCGGCGACCGGGGTGTCGCCGGTGTTGAACTCGACGACGGCGTGCGCCGTGCCCGGGCGCGCGAGCACCTCGGCGATGACGAGGGCGACGTCGGCGCGCGGCACCGACCCCTTGCCCGCACCGGTGCGCGAGGTCTCGATGCGGCCGGTTGACGGGTCGTCGGTCAGGGCGCTGGGGCGGACGAGGGTCCACGCGAGGCCCGAGGCCTGCAGGTGCTCGTCGGCCGCGGTCTTGGCGTCCGCGTAGGCGAAGAAGGCGTCGTCCTCCGGCACACCGTGGTCCGGCCCGGCGCCGTAGTAGGACACCATGACGTACCGCTCGACGCCGGCCTCGAGGGCGGCGTCCATCGAGCGGATGGCGGCGTCGCGGTCGACGGCGTAGGTGCGCTCGGGGTCGCCGCCGCCGGCGCCGGCGGACCAGACGACGGCGTCGTGGCCGCGGACGAGGTCGGCGAGCTCGGCGGTCGACATCGACTGGACGTCGGCGACCTTCGCGGTCGCGCCGTCGGCCTCGACGTCGGCCGTGTGCTCGGGGTTGCGGATCACCGCGGTGACCTCGTGGGAGCGCTCGGTGAGGAGGGGGGTCAGGTGGCGAGCGACCTTGCCGTGGCCGCCGATCGTGAGGATGCGCATGTCCGGGCCAACACCGGCGTCGTGGCCGCTGTTCCGGACCTTCGACAGTCCGGAGGGGCGTGGGGGGACGGTCAGGCGAGGGCGGCGACGGCGGCCACGAGCCCGGCGAGCGCCGTCACGGAGCGCGCGGCGTCGACGGCGCGCAGCCGCCGGGCGAGCGCCGGGGTGCGCCCCTCGCGCCCGAGCGCCCCGTGGGTCGGCGCGGCGAGGAGCGCGGTGAGGAGCAGCACGACCCCCTGGAGGGCGACCGCCAGCAGCACCGCGGGCGTGCGCGGCCCAGCGGCGACGGCCCACACGACGGCACCGAGCACGGCGGCGTACGTCGGGACGACGAGGACGAGCACGCGGCGCGAGTGCCGGTCGTGGGCGGCGGCGAAGCGGTCGACCGGCTGCTCGAGGAGGGTCGGGTAGGCGAGCGTGCTGACGGCCAGCTGGAACGCCGCGTGCCACGCGGCCACGGCGGCGAGGGCGACGAGCGGGGTCACCGGCCGGCGGTCCGCAGCCGGCGGGGCACCCCGAACGCGGTCCGCGTCCCGGCCGAGTGCAGGACGCTGTCCGGCGGGCGCGCGGCGAGGTCGTCGAACCCGGCGGCGCCGAGCAGCTCGTCGTCGAGATCGAGCAGCTCGGCCCGGCGCAGCGGCCACGGTGGGTGCTCGTTGGGGACCCACGCCGTCCGCCCGGCGACGCGCGTGTGCAGGCCGAAGCGCGCGGTGACGAACTCGGACACCGGGTCCGGCTCGGGCAGCTCCTCGCCGACACGGACCCGCATCGTCGAGCGGGCGCCGCGCGGGCCGGGCAGCCGGCGCGTCGAGGTGTAGCGGACCTCGTCGCCGGAGCGCTCCATCCGCATCCGGGCCCACGTGTACGGCGTGCCGAAGACGACGCGGGCACCGACGGCGACGAGGGTGCGCTCGCACTCCAGCGACCCGAAGACCACGCCGTGCCGTCCCTCGTCGTCGCGCGAGTAGAAGCGGACGTTGGTCTCGAGGAAGTCGCCGAGCCACGGCACGGCCGGCCCGCGGCCGAAGCCGGCCCGGTGCATCCGGAAGGGGATGAGGCCGACGTACGTCACGCCGTCGAGGACGTCGGGGTGGGCGCCGGCCGGCAGCAGGGGGGCCACGCGCTCGGGCTCGACCGCCCAGTGGACGAACGTGATGTCGCGCCACTGCTGGCGCATCGTCCGTGGGCCCGTCAGCGGAGGAGCCTCGACCCGTGCCTGCATGCTCCGAGTGTCGGTCGGCTGCAGGCGCACCGGGCGGCTCGGGGGCGCCGGTCGCGGGTCGCCGTCGAAGGAACCGGCCGGCCGTCAGTGCAGGCGGGAGCGCCGACGACGCAGCTCGCGGACGACCGCCGCCTGGCGCCGGACGACGCGCAGGTCGCGCTCCGAGAGGCCGTGGTGCGCTCGGCCGCGCAGGGCGTCCTCGGTCGAGGCGAGCTCCGCGATGAGGTCGCGGACCGACGCGGTCGTGGGGGCGGTGGTCGGGAGCGGAGCCGTCGTCGTCGTCATGGCTCCACCCTCCGGCGGGTGCCTCGGGATGGCCTCGGCCCCGCCTGTGGGGTCGCTGTCAGGGCGTCCCGGGCGTCACCGGACCCGCCGCGGGCACCCCTCAGGCCGAGGTGCGGTCCTCGTCGGCCACGGTGTGCCGCTCGCGGTGGCGGGCGTCGAGGTACTCGGCGAGGCGCCGGTCGGCGTCGTCCCCGAAGAGGATCCGGGCGACCTCGCGCAGCCCCTCGGACCCCTCGATGTCCTCGTCGCGCACGACGAGGTCGATCTTGGAGCGACGGCGCATGAAGTCGTCGAGGGTCACGACCATCTCGTGCTGCGCGGCCGTGTAGAGCTCGGCGCGCAGGTAGTCGGCCGAGCCCATGACGTCCTCGCCCATCGACGGGTCGGCGCGGATGGCCTCGAGCAGGTCGAAGGCGCGCCGGCCGTAGCGGCGCCACAGCCGGTCGGTCAGCGGCTCGGTGTCGGGCTTGGTCCGCAGCGCGTCCAGGCGCATCAGCCGGGCCTGCCGGTAGAACTCGGCGCGGGTCTGTGCGGCGGGCTCGCCGTACCAGTTGCCGAGGTCCTTCTCGAGCGGGATGCCGAGGCGCACGACCTCCTCCGCGACCTCCTCGCCGACGTTGAGGCAGTCCGTCAGCTTGCCGCCGAGGACGGTGACGACGCGCTGGTGGTCGTCGCGCTCGATCTCGTGCTTGCGCGACAGCGAGGTCCAGTCGGCCTGGTCCTGGTCGCCCGCGCCACGGCTGACGACGAGCGGGCGCACACCGCAGCGCTCGGCGATGACGTCGTCGGCGGTCAGCGGCTGCGCGAGGTCGAGGCGCTTGTTGATCTGCTCGAGGAGGAACTCACGGTCCTCGTCGGTCACCTCGGTGTACGGGCTGTCGACGCGGGTGTCGGTCGTGCCGATGACCGAGCGGCGGCCCATCGGGATGACGTAGAAGAGGCGTTGGGTGTCGTCGAAGAAGGCCAGCACGCGGTCGTGCGTGGTCGTCGTCAGGCGGGGGACGACGAGGTGGATGCCCTTGGAGTAGACGATGCGGTGCTCGGTGCGCAGGTCCCAGGACTCGTTGATCTCGTCGACGAACGGCCCGGCGGCGTTGACGACGACGCGCGCGGCGGTCGTCACCTCGCGGCCGGTGTCGGTGTCGCGCAGGCGGCAGACCCAGCGGTCGCCGATCCGCTCGGCCGAGACGAGCTCGACATAGTTGGCCACGGAGGCGCCGGCCTCGAGGGCGGAGCGGACGAAGGAGAAGACGAACCGGCTGTCGTTGTCGACGAGGAAGGCGTCGCGGTACTCGATGGCCCCGCGGACGTCGGTCGTGTCGATGGCCGGCTCCTGCTCCTTGACGTCGTCGGCGTCGTAGAGGTGCGGGCGCTTGGTGCCGAAGAGGCCGATGCCCCAGTACGCGGTGGCCCCCAGCCCGGCGAACCACGGCGCATACGGGGAGCCGTGGTCGAGCGCGGCGAGGAAGCCGATCTCGCGGATGTTGTCGGGGTAGGCCTTCATCAGCCGGTTGCGGCTGCGGCACAGGCCGAAGACGAGCGGCAGCTCGTAGTTCTCGAGGTACTTGAAGCCGCCCCACACGAGGTTGGACGACTCCTGGCTGACGAAGCCGCCGAAGTCGCCCCGGTCGATGAGCGCGACGGAGGCCCCACGGCCGGCCAGCGCCGCCGCGGAGACGGCGCCGTTGATGCCGGCGCCGACGACGAGGACGTCGAACAGGCCGCCGTCGATCCGCTCGATGTTCGCCGATCGCAGGCTCATGACCCCAGCCTAGGCGTCCCGCGGGGCGCACCGGCGCGGAGGTGGCGGGGCTGGACAAGCGCCCCCTCCCCGCCCGCCCCCACGACTTCTTGCGAGTTCTGCCGCTCGACACGCCGTCGGGCGGTGTGTCGAGCGGCGGAACTCGCAATCAGTGGGTGGTGCGGGGGTCAGCCGGCGCGGGGGTCGTCGAGGACGTCGCGCCAGGAGTGCTGCGGCTCGTAGCCGAGGAGGCGCTTGGCCTTGTCGATGCAGAAGAAGGTCTCGTGCTCGCCCATCTCGCGGCGGACCTCGACCCCGTCGTAGAACTGCTCGACGAGCTCGGCCGTCGTCGCGGCGACGGAGTGGTCGGCGTTGGCGATGTTGAAGACCTCGAACCCGAGGCCGTCGGTGGCCAGGCAGCGGTCGATCGCCTGCGCGAGGTCACGGACGTCGATGTAGGCGAAGATGTTGCGCCGCCGCTGGGCGGGGTCCTCGAGGAAGCCGGGGAAGCGCTCCGCGTACTCGTGCGGCTCGATGACGTTGTTGATCCGCAGCCCGTAGACGTCGGCCCCGGTGCGGCGCTGCAGCGAGCGTGCCGTCGTCTCGTTGACGACCTTGGAGGTCGCGTAGGCGTCCTCGGGCACCGTCGGGTGCTCCTCGTCGACCGGCAGATACTCGGGCTTGCGCTCGCCGCGCGCGAAGCAGATGCCGTACGTGGTCTCGGACGAGGCGAAGACGACCTTGCGGATGCCGAGGATCGAGGCGGCCTCGAGGACGTTCCACGTCGAGAGGACGTTGTTGGCGTAGGTCTCGTTGTCGGCCTTGAGCAGGATGGCGGGGACCGCGGCCAGGTGGACGATCGCGTCGTAGGCCCGCTCCTGCGGCTCGTCGAGCTCGTCGAAGGAGGCGGGCATCCGCAGCGTGGAGAGCAGCTGCCCGAGGTCGGTCAGCTCGACGTCGAGGTCGGTGACGCCGTCGAGGCCGAGCGGGGCGCGGTCGAGGTTGGTGACGGTGTGGCCGTGCTCGACGAGGTACGGGACGACGTGGCGGCCGGCCTTGCCGCTGCCACCGGTGAGGAGGATGCGCATCCCGTCATCCTCACACCCCGACCGATGACTTCGGCCCGGGTGCGCAGCCCGACCCGCTCCCACCGCGAACGTGTGTGAAGAACGGCGTCATGGCGACGTTCTTCACACACGTTCGGGCAAGGGAGGGGAGGGGTGGCGGGGGGTCAGAGGGCGAAGGAGACGCCCGTCAGCTCTTCGGAGCGGTCGAAGAGCGTGCGGCCGAGGGTCGCGTCCTGCGCCCAGCGCGAGCGGCGGGCCTCGCCGACCGGACCTCGCGTCTCGCCGATGCCGGTCGGGCCGGAGTAGGTCCCCCCGCCGGCGACCGTCGCGGCGTACAGCGGTCCCTCGGCGCCCTTCTCAGGACCGGGGAAGAGCAGGCGCACGCCGAGCTGGCCGATCGTGCCGACGACGGGGATCGCCCCCATGCCGTCCTTGCTCGCGACGAGGTTGGTCGCGGAGACGCCGGGGTGGGCGGCGTTCGAGGTGAGCGCGACGCCGGCGTCGCGGGCGCGTCGCTCGAGCTCGTCGGCGAAGAGGAGGTTGGCCAGCTTGGAGCGGCCGTAGGTCGTCTGCGGGTCGTAGCTCTCGCGCGGGTTGCCCTCGCACACCGCGCCGTCGCCCCGGTGGTGCGCGATCGAGGCCACGGTCGTCACGCGCGCGGCGGGGGCGTCGAGCAGGTGCGGCAGGAGGAGGCCGGTCAGCGCGAAGTGGCCGAGGTGGTTGGTGCCGAACTGCAGCTCGAAGCCGTCCTCGGTCTCGCGGTACCGGGGCGGGGTCATGACGCCGGCGTTGTTGAGCAGCAGGTCGAGCGGCCCGTCCCACGCCTCGGCGAACTCGCGCACCGACGCCTGGGAGGCGAGGTCGAGCCGCCGCACCGAGACCGCGCCGGGGGCTCCGGTGCGCCGGATGCGCTCGGCCGCCTGCTCGCCGGCCTGCGTGTTGCGGACGGCGAGGACGACGTCGGCGCCGTGCCGGGCGAGCTCGCGCGCCTCGACCAGCCCGATGCCGGAGTTCGCCCCGGTGACGACCGCGCGGCGTCCGGTGAGGTCGGGGATCTGCTCGAAGGTCCAGCGGCTCATGCGTGCTCCTCGGTGGTCGGGCTCTCGGGGGGTCAGCGCGCGGGGCGCCGGCGGGGTTCCGCCGCCGGCGCGGCACGGCGGGGTCAGCGGCGGCGCAGCTCGACGACGGGGATGACGCGCGTCGTCTTCTGCTCGTAGGACCGGAAGCCCTCGGACATCGCGGTGAAGCGGGCCCAGGCGGCGTCGCGCTCCTCCGGCGGGAGCACCCGCGCGGTCACCGGCACCGTGCCGTCGTTCGGTGTCTCGATCTCGGTCTCCGGGTGGGCGCGCAGGTTGTGGAACCAGTCGGGGTTGTCCGGCGCGCCGCCCTTGGAGGCGGCGACGAGCCAGACGTCCTCGCCGTCGCGGACGGTGGCGAGCGGCGACACGCGCGGGGTGCCGGTGCGCGCCCCCACGTGGTGCAGCAGGACGAGGCCGCGGCCGAAGCCCATGGTCCGGACCGTGCCGCCGTTGCTGCGGAACTCGTCGATGATGCTCTGGTTCCAGTCGGCCACGACGGCCACCTCCTGCTGCCTCCGGGGCGCCGCGCGCCCTCGTGTCGAGGGGGTCAGCGACGCCGCGCGCGACGCTATTCCGCCGGGCCCTTCGCGGCCTCGCGCTCCGCGTGGTTGCGCAGGATGCAGAACTCGTTGCCCTCGGGGTCGGCGAGCACGACCCAGCCGGTGCCCGGGCCGTACTTGCCACGCAGGTCGGCGACCTCGGTCGCGCCGTGCGCGAGCAGGCGCGCCAGCTCGTCGTCACGGCTGCCCTCGACGGGCTCGAGGTCGAGGTGGATGCGGTTCTTGACCGTCTTCTCCTCGGGCACCTCGATGAAGAGGATCCGGTGCGTGCGGTCGCGGCTGACGAGCATGCACTCCTCGTGGCCCGGCTCGTTCGGGTCGTCGGGCAGGTCGGTGTAGTCGAGGACGCCCTTCCACCACTCGGAGAGCTCGTAGGCGTTGCGGCAGTCGACGGAGGTGTGGGAGACGCGCGCGGTCATGCCGTCACCCTCCCACCGGCGGCGGGGGCCGGCCAACCGGGTTGCCCGCCGGGGGTGGCGGACGTCAGACGTGGATGGCCGCCGGGATGCCGTCCGAGAAGACCTCCGGCGGGTCCGGCAGGCGCTCGGACCCGCCGGCCGCGTGACGGGCGGCGGTCCAGGCGACGGCGCACGCGTCGAGGACGTCGTCGGCGGCGTAGCCCCGCCCCTCGAGCACCGACGGTCGGGGGACGCCGGCGGCCGCGAGGGCGTCGAGGCGTGCCCGGCGTCCCTCGTCGGTCTTCTTGCCGGGCCGGAGGGGGGCGCCGGACATCCGGGCGAAGCAGACCTCGGGATGGACCTCGAGCACCTCGACGGTGGGTCGCGAGCGGACCCACGCGTCCACCTCGAGGATCTTGGCGCGCAGGGCGAAGGCCTGCGCCCCGACGCCCTGCCCGCTCAGCGCGCGGTTGACGGTGTCCGCGGAGGCGCGGTCGGGAGCCCCGTAGGCCTCGCGGGTCAGCGTGGTGAACACCGACGACGCCTTGCCCGGCAGTGCGCGACGGGCCAGGGCGTCCGCGGCCCGGGTGGTGCTGTCGGGCAGCCCGATCGGGATGTCGATGCCGACGACCCGCACGTCGGCGACCTCGCGGACGGTCTCGACGAGCTCGGCGATCGTCGAGGCGACGACGACGCGCGGCCGGGGCGCGCCCGGCTCGAGCAGCGCGCCGACCCAGCCGGCCGTGCAGCCGTCGACGCCGAGGACCGGGACGTCGACCGTGACGGGGGGCGGGACCGTCGGCCCGGCCGGTGCGACGGGCTCGGCCGGCGCGAGGCCCTCGACCGCCCCGAGGACGAGGTCGAGCGTCACCTCGAACTCCGCCCCGAACGACCACCCGGGGCGCATCGTGTGGTCGCGGGCGAACTCGGTGAAGTGCGGGTGGGCCGCCGCCACCGCCTCGTCGATGATCTCGGCCTCGAGCTGCGCCAGCTCCTCCTGCCCGGCGAAGGGGAGCGACAGCTCCTGGACCATGAAGCCGTAGAGGTGCGCGTCGACGAGTGCGAAGACGTGGCCGACGGCGGCGAGCGAGAAGCCCTGCGCGCGAAGGCATCCGATGACGGCGTCGTGGTGCGCGACGGCCGCGGGCCCGGGGGAGCGGCGCGCGTCCATCAGCCCGATCGCCCAGCGGTGGCGCAGCAGGGCCGCCCGCCCGGACACCGAGCGGGCGCGCAGCTCCGGGCGCCAGGCGCCGCCCACGACCGGCGTGTGCAGCTCCGCGAAGACCGCGTCGACCATCGCGTCGAGGAGCGCGTCCTTGTTCGGCACGTGGTGGTAGAGCGACATCGCCTCGACCCCGAGCCGACCGGCGAGGGTGCGCATCGACAGCGCGCCGAGGCCGTCGGCGTCCGCGAGGGCCACCGCCTCCTCGACGATGCGGGCGCGGCTCAGCGGCGGGCGCGGGGTGCGGGGGTGGGGTGGCACGGCGTCTCCGGGGGTCGAGGGATCGGTCTTGCGCGATCTTACGACGTAAGGCTACGGTGCGGTCAGCCCGTTGTTCTTACGCTGTAAGGGAGAAGCCCGTGCGCGCCGTCGTCCAGGAGCAGTACGGAGGCCCCGAGCGCCTCCACCTCACCGACCGGCCGGACCCGGTCCCGCGCCGGGGCGAGGTGCTCGTGCGGGTCGCCGCCGCCGGCCTCGACCGCGGCACCGTGCACGTGATGACCGGACGGCCACTGCTCGCCCGCCTCGGCCTCGGCCTGCGTCGTCCCCGGTTCCCGGTCCCCGGCCGCGACCTCTGCGGCACGGTCGTCGGTCTCGGGCCCGGCGTCACGGGCGTCGCCGTCGGCGACCGGGTCGTCGGGACGGCCGACGGGTCCTGCGCGGAGCTGGCCGTCGTGCCGCTGGCCCGGCTCGCCGCCGCGCCGCGGACGCTCGACGAGGAGGAGGCCGCGGCCCTCCCGGTGTCGGGGCTCACCGCGCTCCAGGCGGTGCGCACGGCCGCGGTCGGGGCCGGGCAGCGCGTCCTCGTCGTCGGCGCGTCGGGCGGGGTCGGGACGTACGCCGTCCAGCTCGCCGTCGCGGCCGGGGCCCGGGTGACCGCCGTCTGCAGCCGGGAGAAGGCCGACCTCGTCCGGGAGCTCGGCGCCGCACACGTCGTCGCCCACGAGGACGCCGACGTCGACGCCGAGGGTGTCCGCTACGACGCGGTCGTCGACATCGGGGGCCACCGCAGCCTGCGCACCCTCCGGGCGGTGCTCGCGCCCCGGGGCACCCTCGTCGTCGTCGGCAGCGAGGCACCCGGCCGCTGGCTCGGTGGCCTCGAGCGGTCCGTCGGGGCCGCCCTGCTCTCGCCGTTCGTCCGCCAGCGGCTCGTCATGCACGTGTCCCGCGAGCGCGCCGCGGACCTCGCCGAGCTCGTGGCGCTCGTCGAGGCCGGCGCGGTGCGCCCGGTGCTCGACCACGTCGTCCCGCTGGCCGAGACCGCCCGGGCGCTCGAGCACGTCGCCGCCGGTCGGGCCCGCGGAAAGGTCGTCGTCCGCGTCGCCCCGCAGGGCGGGACGCCCCGCCCGGTCGCGCGGCCGTCAGCGCGCGCGGAGGCCCGCGAAGGGTGAGGCGACGACCCTGACCGTCACCGTCGCCGCCGGCTGCACGACGCCGCCGGACGAGACCGCCCGGACCCGCAGCGTGTGCCACCCGGCGCGCGCGGTCCCGGTCCAGGCGGTGGTCGTGACGCGCTCCGCCGGGCGGTCGTCGAGGGAGACGTCGTAGCCCTGCGGCGAGACGACCCCCGAGGGCGCCGTCCACCGGGCGGAGACGGTCGAGCCGCTCGCGGCGGCGACGAGGTCTGGGGCCGCCACCGCGGAGCCGATGCGCAGCGTCGCCCCGGAGCGCGACACCGACACGACGTCGATGCGTGCCCCGCTCAGGGCGTCGGTCACCGAGCCGCCGGGCAGCACGGGCGCGTCGGCGAAGGAGGAGGTCGACGGCTTGCCGTCGACGAGCCAGGTCTGGTGGGCCGGCCCGCGGTCGATGCGGAACGTCACGCCGCGGACCGCCGGGTCGGACGCGGTGAACGTGTCGAAGACACCGGTCGTGGACCGCAGCTCGGCGGTGAGCCAGGTGCCGTCCGGGCGGGGGACGCGCACCTCGCGCAGCCCCGAGGTCGAGTCCGAGGGGACGATGCGCAGGGTGCGGGCCTCGCCGGCCGCGACGGTCGTCGGCGGGAGGAGTTCGAAGTGGTCGCGTGCCGTGGCCGTGTGCAGGCGGGCGTTCGTGTTGCCCATGACCGAGAACGGGTCCGCGTACTCGAGCGCCGTCCCCGTCGGGTCGGAGCAGCCCGCCGGGGCGCCGAGCGTCACGTTCGTCGTGCCCGTCGTGCACCGGTACCCCGAGGCGTGGTGCTCACCGAGGTTGTGCCCCAGCTCGTGGGCCGTGACGAGCAGCGAGGGGCTGTTCTGGTTGATCCACGACCACGTCCCCGGCACCTCGGCGAGGCCGTCCCAGCCGCAGGAGGCCTGGCGGGGCACGACGACCATGATGTTCGTGTAGGCGCTCGTGTCGACCTTCGCGGCGGTCGCGGCGGCCAGGGCGCGCTGGCCCCACTCGCGGAAGTCGCAGCTCGACGGGTTGCTCCGGGTGACGGTGTAGGGGCCGACCGCCCGCCCGGTGACCGTCCAGCGGCCGTCGGTGCTGTCGGCGTAGTACGCCTTGACGCTGCCCGACCCGCTGAACAGGCGCGCCGACACCGTGCTGGGGCTCGCCGGGGCCTCGGCGGGCCGGTCGGCGAAACGGAGCGAGACCGCGAGCACGCGGTAGGTGCGCGGGCCGGTCCCCGACGGGGTCGCGAGCGCCGCCGTGCGGGACGCCGAGCCGGCCGCGGCGAGGGCGGCGTCGCTCGTCCGCAGCGCACCGGAGGGCGTGCGCGTGCCGCGGAGGGTGACGTGCGCGCCGACGAGCGGGTGCTCGTCCGTCGCCGTCACCCCGGTGAGCGGGACGAGCCCGCGGGGTGCGCCGTCCGGCACGACGGCGAGGGTCGTGCTCGTGCGGGCGTCCCGGAAGCCGTCGGCGACCAGCGCCGTCACCCTGCCGCTCACGGAGCCGCGCGGCGAGGCGGCCGCGGCCGCTCCCACCGGGGTGGCCCCGCCGGCGACGAGGGCCACGGCGGCGGTCGCCAGGACGGCGCCGAGGGCGAGCGGGCGGGGGCGCGGGCGCATGGAGGGTCCTCGGGGTGGGACGGAGGGGTGCTCTCGCAGGGTAGGGAGCGCCCGGTCGACCCTGCGGACGATCCGGGCGCAGAGGGGCCGTCCGGCCGATGCCGGGGACGCCGGAGGGCGGGTGGCCCGGTCGGGACCACCCGCCCTCCGGCGGTACGACGGTGCTCAGCGCCCGGCGGGCTCGAGCTCCTCGGCGGCCGGCGGGGCCGCCTCGTGGTCGTCGATCATGCGGGCCTCGTCGAACGGCCGCTGCCCGGCGAGGACGGCGGTCATCTGATCGCGGTCGATGGCGTTCACCCACGTGCCGATGAGGACGGTCGCGACCGAGTTGCCCGCGAAGTTGGTCAGCGCGCGCGCCTCGCTCATGAGGCGGTCGATGCCGACGATGAAGCCGACGCCGTCGACGAGGTCGGGGCGGTGCGACTGCAGACCGCCGGCGAGGGTCGCCAGGCCGGCGCCGGTGACGCCCGCGGCGCCCTTGCTCGCGATGATCATGAAGACGAGCAGGCCGATCTGCTGGCCGATGCTGAACGGCTTGTCGAGCGCCTCGGCGATGAAGAGCGAGGCCATCGTCAGGTAGATCGCGGTGCCGTCGAGGTTGAAGGAGTAGCCGGTCGGGACGGTGATGCCGACGACCGGGCGGGAGACCCCGAGGTGCTCCATCTTCGCGATGAGCCGCGGCAGGGCCGACTCCGAGGACGAGGTCGAGAGGATGAGGAGGAACTCGCGGCCGAGGTACTTCAGGAGCGACCAGATGCCGACACCCGCGACGACGCGGAGCATCGCCCCGAGCACGCCGAAGACGAAGAGGAAGCACGTCGCGTAGAAGGCGACCATGATGAGGCCGAGGCTCTTCAGTGCGTCGAGGCCGGTGGCACCGACGACCGCGGCCATCGCGCCGAACGCGCCGACGGGGGCGACCCACATGATCATCGCCATGAGGCGGAAGACGAGCTTCTCGAGGTGCTTGATGCCGCGCAGCACGGGCTCGCCGGCGGTCCCCAGCTTCTGCAGCGCGAACCCGACGAGGATCGCGACGAGGAGGGTCTGGAGCACCGACCCGGAGGTGAGCGCCGAGACGAGGGTGTCGGGGACGAGGCCGAGGAGGAACTCGGTCGTCGACTCCGCCTCCGCCGAGACCTGCGACTGGCCGGACTTCGCGAGCTCGTCGGTGAGGTTGAGCCCGGCGCCCGGCTGGACGATGTTGCCGACGACGAGGCCGATGGCCAGGGCGACCGTCGACATCGTGAGGAAGTAGCCGAGCGCGAGGCCGCCGACCTTGCCGACCTGCGCGGCGCGGCGGACCGACCCGATGCCGAGGACGATCGTCACGAAGATGATCGGGCTGATCATCATCTTGATGAGGTTGACGAAGAACGTCCCGAGCGGCTTGAGCTCCTTGCCGAACTCCGGGAACAGGAAGCCCACGGCGATGCCGAGGAGCATCGCGACGATGACCGCGATGTAGAGGAAGTGCGTTCTGTCGCGGCGCTTCGGGGCGGCGGTGTCGCCACCCGGCGCTGCGGGCGCGGATGCAGTCATGGCGTGAACTCCTTTGTCCGACGCAGTGGGCCTGCGCTGTCGTCGTCGAGGGTGCTCGACGACGCGGCTATCGTCACCGTTGTGTACGCAAAGTTCACGCGGGAGCGCGGGCCCCGGTCGTGAGCCGGGCGGGCGAGGGTGCCCCGGGCCGGCCCGCGCCGCCGGACGAGCCCGGGTCGCACGGGCTGAGCGTGGCGGGGCAGACGGCGCTGCTCGTCGTCGCCCTCGTCTTCGGGGTCATCGCGGCCGGGCTGGGGGCCGCCTACCTCCAGGCGCGCCAGGCGGTCACCGACCAGTCGACCGCGCAGGTCCTCGCCGTCGCGCAGTCGGTCGCCGCCGAGCCCGAGGTCGTCGACGCGGTCCGCGAGGGCGACCCCGACGGCGTGCTCCAGCCGCTCGCCGAGGGGGTGCGGCGCAGCACCGGCACCGACTTCGTCGTCGTCATGAGCCCGAGCGGCATCCGGTACTCCCACCCGAACCCCGACCAGGTCGGGAGGCAGTTCGTCGGGCACATCGCCGCCGCGCGCGCCGGCGGGGAGGTCGTCGAGGACTACACGGGGACCCTCGGGCCGAGTCGGCGCGCGGTCGTCCCGGTGCGCGACGGGGCAGGGGTCGTCGGGCTCGTCGCGGTCGGCATCGGCAAGCAGGCCGCGGACGAGCGGCTCGCCCGCGAGCTGCCGCCGCTGCTCGTCGCCGGCGCGGTGGCGGGCCTGCTCGCCGCCGTCGGCACGACGCTCATCACCCGGCGGGTCCGCCACCAGACCCGGGGGCTGCGGGCCGCGGAGCTCCAGGCGATGCACGACCACCACGACGCCGTCCTGCACTCGGTGACGGAGGGGCTGGTCCTCGTCGACCCCGGGGGCCGGGTGCGGCTGGCCAACGACGAGGCGCGCCGGCTGCTCGGGCTGCGCGAGGACCCCACCGGGCGCGACGTCGGCGAGCTCGGGCTCGCGCCACCGCTCGTCGCCGCGATGGCGGACCCCGACGTCCGCGAGGACGACCTGCACGTGACCGGCGGGCGGGTGCTCGTCCTCAACAAGGCGCGAGCACGCCGCGACGGCGAGGACCTCGGCGCGGTCGTCACCGTCCGCGACCGCACCGACCTCGAGGAGCTGACCGGCGAGCTCGGCGCGGCCCGGGGGCTCGCCGAGGCGCTGCGCTCGCAGGCGCACGAGTCGGGCAACCGGCTGCACACGATGGTCTCGCTCATCGAGCTCGGGCACCCCGACCGCGCGGTCGAGTTCGCGACCGACGAGCTCGAGCGGGCGCAGCGGCTCACCGACGTCGTCGTCACCGGCGTCGAGGACCCGACGCTGTCGGCGCTGCTGCTCGGCAAGGCCGCCGAGGCCCACGAGCGTGGGGTCGAGCTCGTCGTCGACCCCGGGCTGCGCTGGCCGGCGGACGTCGCGCCGGCCCGCGACGTCGTCACCGTCGTCGGCAACCTCGTCGACAACGCGATCGACGCGGTCACCGGGGTCGAGGGCGTCCGCCGCGTGACCCTCGGGGCGCACGACCTCGGCGACGGGGTCGAGCTCGTCGTCGCCGACACCGGCCCGGGCATCCCGTCGGCGCTGCGCGAGCGGGTGCTCGAGCGCGGCTTCTCGACGAAGTCGGTCGACGGGCCGGCCGGGTCGCGCGGCATCGGGCTGGCGCTCGTCGCCGACACCGTGCAGCGGCTCGGGGGCACGCTGCGCATCGACGAGCCGCCCGGCGCGACCGTCACGGTCCGCCTGCCGGTGCGCGCGGGGGTGGACGGGTGAGCACGGCCGAGCAGCCCATCCGCGTGCTCGTCGTCGAGGACGAGCCGGTGGCGGCGCAGGCCCACGCGACGTACGTCGGCCGCGTCGAGGGGTTCGTCGTGTCGGGGACGGTGCACACGGCCCGCGACGCGCTCCAGCACCTCGGGAGCAGCGCGGTCGACCTCGTGCTCCTCGACATGGGGCTGCCGGACCTGCCGGGGCTCGACGTCGTCCGGGCGATGCGGGCCGGCGGGCACCGCGCCGACGTCGTGGCGGTCACCTCGGCGCGCGACCTCGAGATGGTGCGCGCCGCCGTGTCGCTCGGGGTCGTCCAGTACGTCCTCAAGCCCTTCGTCTTCGGCACCCTCCGCGACCGGCTCGAGGCCTACCGCGCCTACCGGTCGGAGGCGGCGGGCGGCGCCGAGGCCGACACGCAGGCCGAGGTCGACACCCTGTTCTCGCGGCTGCGGCCCGCCGGCGGGTCGGCCGTGCCCAAGGGCATGACCGAGGACCTCCTCGCGCGCACGTCCGTCGCCCTGCGCGAGGCCGGGGGGCCGTGCTCGGCGGCCGAGCTCGGCGAGCGGCTCGGCGTCAGCCGGGTGACGGCGCGCCGGTACTGCGAGCACCTCGTCACGGCCGGGCGCGCGGCCCGCGGCAACCGGTACGCCGGCACCGGGCGCCCCGAGGTCACCTACGAGTGGGCCGGCTGACCCCACCACCCCCCCGGTCCAGGTGCCGGCTACACCGCAGTAACTGCTGCTGTGGCGACACGTACTGCGGTGTAGCGCGCGCCGGGGAGCGCGGCTGACCTGCGACGTCCTGACATTCGTCACGGACCCTGAGCCACTGCGGCGCGCCCGCGGGTGCGAGGGTGAGGACATGGCCGAGAACTCCCGCGTGACCCGGATGCTCGAGCCCTGGCGCGGTGCGCCGGAGGCCGACGTCGCCCCCACCGACGTCGACGTCCACCACCGGCGCAGGGCCGCGGCCGGGCTCGAGGCCGTCGCGGTCTCGATGAACCGGGGCATCGGGCAGATGGGACCGGTGCGCACCCTCAACACCCTGCGGCGCCTCAACCAGGCCGACGGCTTCGACTGCATGGGCTGCGCCTGGCCCGACCCCGACCCGGAGCACCGCAGCTTCGCCGAGTTCTGCGAGAACGGCGCCAAGGCGGTCGCCGAGGAGGCCACCAAGCGGCGCGCCGACCCCGCGTTCTTCGCGCGGTACCCGGTCTCCGAGCTCGCCACGTGGAGCGACTACCAGCTCGGGCAGCAGGGGCGCATCACCGAGCCGATGCTCCTGCGCGAGGGCGGCACGCACTACGAGCCGGTGTCCTGGGGCGAGGCGTTCGGCATCGTCGCCGAGGAGATGCAGGCACTCGACTCGCCCGACGAGGCGGTGCTGTACACGAGCGGACGCGCCTCCAACGAGGCCGCGTTCGTCTTCCAGCTGTTCGCCCGGGCCTTCGGCACCAACAACCTGCCGGACTGCTCGAACATGTGCCACGAGTCGACGTCGGTCGCGCTCGCCGAGACCATCGGCATCGGCAAGGGGTCGGTGACCCTCGAGGACGTCCACGAGGCCGAGCTCGTCATCATCGCCGGGCAGAACCCCGGCACCAACCACCCGCGGATGCTCTCCGCGCTCGAGAAGTGCGTCAAGGGCGGCGGCAGGATCGTCGCGGTCAACCCGCTGCCCGAGACCGGGCTCATGAAGTTCGACAACCCGCAGACGGTCCGTGGCCTGACCGGTGTCGGTACCGACCTCGCGGACGAGTACCTGCCGATCCGTCTCGGCGGCGACCTCGCGCTCTTCCAGGCCCTCGGCGCCCTCCTCGTCGAGCGCGGCGCCGTCGACCAGGACTTCGTCGACCGGTACACGACCGGGTTCGAGTCCTACAAGCAGCACGTGCGCGACCTCGACTGGGACCTCGTGCTGCGCGCGACCGGGTTGGAGCGCAGCCAGATCGAGCGGGTCGCCGACCTGCTGGTCGGCTCGTCGAAGACGGTCTTCTGCTGGGCGATGGGCGTGACGCAGCAGAAGCACGCGGTGTCGACCATCAAGGAGATCACCAACGTCGCTCTGCTGCAGGGCAACATCGGCAAGCCCGGCGCCGGCCTGTGCCCGGTGCGCGGCCACTCCAACGTCCAGGGCGACCGGACGATGGGCATCTGGGACAAGCTGCCCGCCCACTTCGCCGAGAAGCTGCGCCTGGAGTTCGGCTTCACGCCACCGAAGCAGCGCGGCCACGACGTGGTCAACAGCATCCGCGCGCTGCAGGAGGACCGGGTCAAGGTGCTCGTCGGCCTCGGGGGCAACCTCGCCGCCGCGACGCCCGACTCCGAGCTCGTGCACGAGGTCATCCGCTCGGTGAGCCTCGGGGTGCAGATCTCGACCAAGCTCAACCGCACGCACGTCCTGCCCGGGCGGCGGATGCTCATCCTGCCGTGCCTCGGGCGGACCGAGAAGGACATCACGACCGACGGTTGGCAGGGGCTGACCGTCGAGGACTCGATGTCGCAGGTGCACCTGTCGGTCGGGCGCAACGAGCCGGCCGGCCCGATGCTGCGCGGCGAGCCGTGGATCGTCTGCCGGATGGCCGAGGCCGTCCTCGGCGACGGGCCCGAGGGCTCGAGCATCGACTGGGCCGCGATGGCCGAGGACTACGCCGCCATCCGCCGGCACATCGGCCACGTCGTCCCCGGGTGCGACGCCTACGACGAGAAGGTGCAGCGGCCCGGCGGGTTCACCCTGCCGCACCCGCCGCGCGACTCCCGCGTCTTCGAGACCGCCTCGGGGAAGGCCGAGATCTCGTCGGTGCCGATCGAGCTGCTCGAGGCGCGCGAGGGCCGGCTCGTCCTGCAGACACTGCGCAGCCACGACCAGTTCAACACGACGATCTACGGCCACGACGACCGCTACCGCGGCCTCGCCGGCGGCCGCAACGTCGTCATGGTGCACCCCGACGACATCCGCGGGCTGGGCCTGCGCGAGGGCGAGCTCTACGACGTCGTCTCGGAGTGGGTCGACGGCTCGGAGCGGGTGGCCCACGGCTACCGCGTCGTGTCGTACCCGACGGCGCGCGGCTGCGCGGCGGCGTACTACCCCGAGTGCAACGTCCTCGTCCCGCTCGACCACGTCGCCGAGGGCAGCAACTGCCCGGTGTCGAAGGGGCTCGTCGTCCGGTTCGAGCCGCTCGGCTCGTGCGGCCGCGTCGACTGCGACCCCGAGAGCAGGGTCCGCTCCGGCAGCGACCAGGAGAACCGCAGCGACGTCGAGCCGCACCACCTGAGCTGACGCGGGGCCTCGCTCGCCCCCTCGCCGGGATGCTCCCGCGGCACCGCGCAGCTCGCGGGTGCCGCGGGAGCTTCCGGGAGAGCGGGGGTCAGAGCTCGACGGAGCGGTGGTCGACGGGGAACTCGTCGGGGTCGTCGCGGCGGATGGCCCGGGCCATGCCCAGCATCTGCTTGACCCGGCTCGTGGCCGCGTCCCAGTACTCGGCGGTCTCGCCGTGGACCTTGACGAGCGCGAGGCCGGGGGTCTCGAGGCCGTCGGGGAACCACGTCTCGAGCGGCTTGGCCCACAGCTCCTCGGCCTTGGCCCGGTCGTGGACCACTTCGGCGCGGCCGCTGATGGAGGTCCACTCGCTCTTGCGGTCGTTGGAGAAGGACACGTTGACGCGGGGGTTCTCGCGGATCTGGCGCACCTTGTCCGAGCCCTCGTCGACGAAGAACCACAGGTCCCCGTCGAACTCGGTCTCCTGCACGGCCATCGGTCGGCTCACGTGGTCGCCGTCGGGGGTCATCGTCGTGAGCATCGCCGACTGGGCGCGCCCCACGAGCTCGACCACCGTGGCCCGGTCGTCCTGGTCCTGTGCCATGGTCACTCCGTTCGTCCCGACGCGCCCGAGCGGCGCACCGCACACCGGGGCTACCCCGTCCGGCGCCGTGGCAACCCCGGCGTACACGTCGACCGGCCGTCGTCGTCCTCGCCGAAAGGCCCGGGCGCGCGCGGGTTAGCGTGGGAGCGTCCGACGGCGGAGCCTCCCCGAGGCGACGGCGAGCGTGGAGCCTCTCGCGGGTCCGCCGCATGCCCCGACCCACGGAGGACACCATGAACGGTCGTCGTGACCGACAGGCCTGGATCACGCTGGCAGCGTTCGCGCTGTCCGCCGCGGTCCTCATCGTGACGTTGCCGTCGCTCTTCGGTGCGCCGCAGGGGTGGCAGAAGGGTCTGGTCATCGCGTCCGGGGGGCTCACCCTGGTCCTCGGCGTCGCGCTGGTCGTGACCCGCCCACGGGAGCGCGACATCCGCCGCTGAGGGGGTCGCGGACCCGTCCGCACGACTCTGCGGTCAGGGCGGCCGCGGCCTCGGCTCCGGGATGCTCCCGCGCCACCGCAAAGGTTTCGGGAGGCGCGGGAGCATCCGCGAGGGCGGGGGGAGGCGGCCGTCAGTGGGCGGCCGGCGCGCCGGCCCCACCCTCCGCCCCGGCCGGCCGCGGCAGGCGGTTCGGCAGGAGCAGGGCGAGGCCGACGACGCCGACGGCGAGGACGGCCGCGACGGCGAAGGCCGCGCGCACCCCGCCGACGTACGCCGCGGCCTCGCCGGCGCCGCCCGCCGCCAGCTGCGCCGACCGCCACGAGAGCACGGTCACCGTCAGCGCCGTGCCGACGGCCGCCGACACCTGCTGGGCGGTGCCGAGCAGCGAGGACCCGTGGGCGTAGAGGTGCGGGGGCAGGGCGCCGAGGCCGAGGGTGAAGGCCGGCGTGAACAGCGCCGCGAGCGAGACCATGAGGAGCACCTGCACCGCGAGGAGCAGGACGTACGGCGTCCCCTCGGCGAGGCGGGAGAGCGCGGCGAGCGCGGCCAGCACCCCGAGAGAGCCCGGCACGTCGAGCGGCCGCGCCCCCACCCGGTCGAGGACCCGACCGACCACCGGCCCGAGCAGACCCATCGCGATGCCGCCCGGCGCGACGAGCAACCCGGTCTGCAGCGGCGAGAGGCCGCGCAGGTCCTGGAGGTAGAGCGGCAGGAGGATCATCGCGCCGAGCATCGTGAGGAAGGCCAGCGACTGCATCGCGAGCGAGACCGCGTACGTCCGGTGGGTCAGGGCGCGCAGGTCGAGGAGCGGCTCGGACCGCCGCGTCAGGGCGCGCTGGCGCAGGACGAACCCCACGACGACGAGGACGCCGCCGAGCGCCCAGCCCCACGCGGGCACCGCCCCGGGGTGCTCCTCGCCGACCCGACTCAGGCCGTAGACGAGCGCCCCGAAGCCGAGGGCCGAGAGGACGACGCTCGCCCAGTCGACACGGGATGCACGCACCTCGCCCACGTCGGTGAGGCGGCGCAGCCCGGCGACGGTGACGAGCACGACGGCCGGCAGGACGAGCCCGAACAGCCACCGCCACCCGGCCGCGGCGAGCACGACGCCCGAGAGCGCCGGCCCGAGCGCGGGGGCCACCGAGATGGCGAGCGTGACGTTGCCCATGACCCGGCCGCGGTCGCGCTCGTCGACGACCGTCATGAGCGTCGTCATGAGGAGCGGCATCATCACCGCGGTGCCGGCCGCCTGGACGACCCGGCCGCCGACGAGGACCGGGAAGGTCGGCGCGAGCGCGCAGACGAGCGTGCCCACACCGAACACCGACATCGCCACGGTGAAGGCCTGCCGGGTCGTGACCCGCTGCAGGAACCAGCCCGTGACCGGGATGACGACGGCCATCGTCAGCATGAACGCCGTCGAGAGCCACTGTGCCGCACGGGCGCCCACGTCGAACTGGGCCATGAGGCGGGGGATCGCGTTGACCATCACGGTCTCGTTGAGGATGACCGTGAAGGTCGCCGCGACGAGCCAGCGCAGCACCGGGTAGGTGCGTGCCGGGGCGTCCGGTGCCACCGCCGCGGGAGCCCCGCGGTCGTGGAGGGTGGTGGAGTCGGTGCTCGTCATGGTGGGATCGACCGGGACACCGGCCGGAAGTCATCGTCGCCGCGGCGATGAGTTCGGCGGCCGGTGCCGGTCGGTACGGCTGAGAGGCACCACGGGGGTGCCGGGAGGAGGACCGCGATGACGTCCACGGGCTCACCGACCCGGGCCGCGGTCGACGGGGGCACCCGCGCCGACGCCGACACCGACTTCGACGCCGCCGTCGGGCGCTACCGTCGCGAGCTGCTCGCGCACTGCTACCGGATGACGGGGTCGCCGAGCGACGCCGAGGACCTCGTGCAGGAGGTCTACCTGCGTGCGTGGCGGGCCTACGGCTCGTTCGAGGGGCGCTCGTCCCTGCGCACGTGGCTGCACCGCATCGCGACCAACGTCTGCCTCACAGCGCTCGAGGGCAAGGACCGCCGCCCGCTGCCGTCCGGCCTCGGCACCGCCTCCTCCGAGGGCGCCGACCCGCTCGACGAGCGCACCGAGGTGCCGTGGCTCGGCCCGATGCCGGACGCCGCGCTCCTCGGGACCGCCGACCCGGCCGACGTCGTCGCCGAGCGCGACACCGTCCGGCTGGCCTTCGTCGCGGCGCTGCAGCACCTGCCGGCGCGCCAGCGGGCCGTCCTCGTCCTGCGCGACGTCCTGCGGTGGAGCGCGGCCGAGGTCGCAGAGGCCACCGGCTCGTCGGTCGCGTCGGTCAACAGCGCGCTCCAGCGGGCCCGCGCGACCCTCGGCGACGTCGCCCCCACGCCGGACGCCCCCCGCGCCGAGCTCGACGACGAGCAGCGCGCCCTCCTCGACCGCTACGTGGATGCGTTCTGGCGCAAGGACCCCGACGCCATCGCGCGCCTGTTCACGCAGGACGCCGTCTGGGAGATGCCGCCCTTCACCGGGTGGTACCAGGGGCCGCGCACCATCGCCGAGCTCGTCGACACCCAGTGCCCCGGTGGCACCTACGACATGCCGATGCTGCCGACGACGTGCAACGGCCAGCCGGCGTTCGGCCTCTACATGCGCGAGGACGGCCCCGACGGTGACGTCTTCCGGCCCTTCCAGCTGCAGGTGCTCGAGCTCGAGGGAGCGCTCGTCAAGCACGCCGTCGTGTTCTTCGACCCCGCGTACTTCGCGCTCGCCGGGCTGCCGGAGCAGCTCGGGCCGGACGACGTCCCCGCCCGACCGGGGGAGTGAGCGTGCACCCCGCGGACTGCCGTCCGGGGGTCGACGTCGAGCTGCTGGACCGGTCGCTGGCCTGGACCCGCGGTGCCCTCGCCGGGGTCACCGACGCCGCCGCCGACCGTCCCACCCCGTGCGCCGCCTGGACGCTCGCCGACCTCCTCGTCCACATGGTCGACTCCCTCGAGGTCGTCACCGAGCTCTCGCTCGGCCGGATGGCGCCCGTCGGGCCGCCGCCGACCTCCCACCGGCCGACGGTGCTCGCCGATCACCTGCGGGTGCTGGGCTGCGCGCTCCTCGAGGGGTGGGTGCGCGACGGCGGCCCCGGGCCGGTGCTCGTCGGCGACCGGCGCCTCGAGCCGGACGTCGCGCTCGAGGTCTCGTCGCTGGAGGTCGCGGTGCACGGGTGGGACGTCGCGGCCGCGCTCGGGTCGCCGCCGCCGTTCCCGCCGCTGCTGGCGGCCGCCCTGCTGCCCGTGGCCCTGCGCCGCGTGCCGGCCGGGGTGCGCCATCCGCGGTTCGCGCCGCCGGTGCCGCCGCGGGCGACCGATCCCGCCTCCCTCCTCCTCGCCCACCTCGGCCGGGTGCACCCCGTCGAGTGAGCAGGACGCGCCGCCTGCGGGCCGGCGCACACGGCGTGTCCTGTTCACTCGACGGGTGGGAGGGGCGTGGCGTCACCGGGCCGGGGCGGGGACCGCGCGCAGGCGCACGGCCTGGCCGGGGCGCAGCTGGGCGGCGCGGTCGACGGAGGCCTCGGTCAGCACGGCCACGACCGGGTAGCCGCCGGTCACCGGGTGGTCGGCCAGGAACACGACGGCCTCGCCGCCGAGTGGCAGCTGGACGGCGCCGCGCACCATCCCCTCGCTCGGCAGCTCGTCGCCGGCGTGCTCCGGGAGGCGCTCGACCGGGGCGTCGACCGGCCGCAGCCGCACCCCGACCCGGTCGCTGTCCGGGCCGACGACCCATCCGCCCCGGGCCACCGCCGCGAGACCCCCGACCCACGCGGTGCGCGGCCCCGGCAGCACGTCGAGGACGACCTCGCCCGGACCCGGGGGCGGCACGACGGCGTGGTCGACGTGGGGGAAGGTCGCCGGCGCCGGTCCGACCGGCACGACGTCGCCGGGCCGCACCGGGGCCGGGCCGATCCCGGACAGGACATCGGTCGAGCGTGAGCCCAGCACCGCCGGCACGTCGAGGCCACCGCGCACCGCGAGGTAGGAGCGCAGGCCGGCGGTGGGCGGGCCGAGGGCCAGCTCGGCGCCGTCGCGCAGCTCCAGCACGGCGGCGTGGGGCGCGGGCCGGCCGTCGACCGTGAGCGGTCCCACCGCCCCGGTGACGGCGGCGATCACGCGGCCGCGCGCCCGGACGACGAGCCCGCCGAGCAGCACCTCGAGCGCCGTCGGGGCATCCGCGTGCCCGACGAGGCGGCAGGCCAGCCGGTACGCGCCGCGGTCGGCGGCCCCGGAGCGGCCCACCCCGACCGCCGCGAGCCCCGGCCGCCCGGCGTCCTCGAGCAGCACCTGCGCCCCCGTGCGCACGACCTCGAGCGCTGACGTCATCCGTCCACCGCCACGAAGCGGACGAGCCCGCCGGGGCGCAGCAGCGCGGGCGGCTCGCGGTCGGCGGCCCACAGCACGACGTCCGTCGTGCCGATCAGCCGCCAGCCGCCGGGCGAGGCGCGCGGGTAGACACCGGAGAACTCCCCGGCCAGGCCGACCGACCCCGCCGGCACCGAGGGTCGGGGGGTGTCGCGACGCGGCACGCGCAGCCGCGGGTCGCCGCCGACGAGGTAGGCGAACCCCGGTGCGAACCCGCCGAAGGCGACGCGCCAGGGCGTGCCGGTGTGCGCGGCGACGACCTCCCAGGCGGACAGGCCGGTCAGGCGGGCGACCTCGTCGAGGTCCGGGCCGTCGTAGCGCGCCGGCACCTCGACGACGTCACCGTGGGCCGGTGCCGACGCGTCGGCGGACACTCCCGCGGCCAGCCGGCGGACGGCGTCCGCGACGACGGTCGGGTCGAGCCGGTCGCCGACGAGGAGCAGCGTGCGGGCGGCGGGGACGACGTCGGTGACCTCCGACCAGGGTGCGCCGCCGCGGGCGACCGCGGACCGGACCGCGTCGGCCAGCGCGAGGACCTCGGCCAGGCCGGGCGCCTCGACGAGGACGGCGTGCTCCCCGGCGGGCAGGACCTGCACGGGGACGCCGCTCACGGCTCGACGACCGCCCGCAGGCCGATGCCGGCCGCCGCGAGCGCGTCGCGGACGGCCTGCGCGACGACGACCGCGCCGGGGGTGTCGCCGTGGACGCACACGGAGTCGGCGGCGACGGGGACGAGCGTGCCGTCGACGGCCTCGACGACGCCGTCGCGCACCATCCGCACGACCCGCGCGGCGACGAGAACGGGGTCGGTGACGAGCGCGCCGGGGTCACGGCGCGACACGAGCCGGCCCGTGGCGTCGTAGCCGCGGTCGGCGAAGGCCTCGGCGACGGTCGCCAGCCCGGCGTCCGCCGCGGCCGCGAGCAGGACCGAGCCGGGCAGCCCCATCACCGGGAGCGAGGCGTCCCACGCGACGACGGCCCCGACGACCGCCCGCGCCTGCCCCTCGTCCACCGCGGCGGTCGTGTAGAGCGCGCCGTGCGGCTTGACGTACCGCACGCGCGTGCCCGCGACCCGGCACATCGCCTCGAGCGCGCCCAGCTGGTAGAGCACGTCGGCGGTGAGGTCCTCCGGCGCGACGTCGATGCGCCGCCGCCCGAACCCCGCGAGGTCGCGGTAGCCGACCTGCGCGCCGACGACCACGCCGGCGGCCGCGGCCTGCGCGACGGTCCGGCGGATGGTCGTGGGGTCGCCCGCGTGGAAGCCGCAGGCGACGTTCGCGCTCGTCACGACCCGGAGCATCGCGGCGTCGTCGCCGAGCGTCCACGCCCCGAAGGACTCGCCGAGGTCGGCGTTGAGGTCGATGACGGCTGCCACGGCGCCGACGCTACCGGCCGCCCGGCGCCGCGAGCCCAAGGCAACCCCAAGGTCGGGACGGGACCCTGCCCGGATCGGCGTGCAGGGACGCCGGGGAAGCGGGACGACCATGCGTGGGCGCAGCAGCAGGCGACAGGGGCTCCGAGGGCCCGGACTTCGGGCGGCGGGCCGGCCCCGCCGGGGATGGCGGGGCGTGGTCGTCGCCGTCGTGGCGGCGACCGTGGCGGGGGGCGCCGTCCCGGCGCTGGCCGGCCCCGCGTCCGCAGCCACGACGGTGGGCGCCGGGTTCACCGTGACCAAGGGCGACCTCGCGTTCATCCTCAAGCAGATCAGGATCGCCGAGCGGCACAGCACGACCTTCACCGCCGCCGACCCGTGCGGGACCCTGGTGGCGCGGCCCGGGGACGGCATCCCCGACGCCGAGCAGGTCCCCGACATCCTCACCGCCTACGGCCTGCGCACCGTCGACGGCTCGTGCAACAACCTCAAGGCCGCCGGCACCTTCCGCGTCGCCGCGGCGGACGAGCTCTTCCCGCGCCTCACGACCCCGGTCTTCCGGGACGCCGACCCCATCACCCCGAGCCTGCCGGTCGGCGCGCCCGGCCCGACGAGCTACGCGCAGAAGACCGGCAACGTCGTCGACGCACAGCCGCGCGTCATCAGCAACCTCGTCGCCGACCAGACGGTGACCAACCCGGCCGCCGTCGCGGCCGCCGGCCACCCCGTGCGCTCGCAGAGCACGAACCCGACGGCGGTGCCCTGCACGACGGACCCCGACCCGTCGACCGACCCGCCGATCGTCGCGGACCCGCCCGGCTGCACCCCGAGCCACCAGACGCTCTTCATCCCGAACATCACGACCGACGTCGGCCTCTCGCCGCCCTACAACAGCCTGTTCACCTTCTTCGGGCAGTTCTTCGACCACGGCATCGACCAGACGGTCAAGGGCGGCGCCACCGTCTTCGTGCCGTTGAAGGCCGACGACCCCCTCGTCACGGTCGGCCCCGACGGCCGGGCGGGCACGGGTGACGAGGTCCCGCCGTCGCGCCGGTTCATGGTCCTCACCCGGGCGCGTAACCAGAAGGGCGACGACGGTGTGCTCGGCACCTCGGACGACGTCCAGGAGGCGGCGAACACCGACACCCCCTGGATCGACCAGAGCCAGACCTACACCTCGCACGCCTCGCACCAGGTCTTCCTGCGCGAGTACCGCGCTGCCACCGGCCCGGTCGGCCCGACCAGCCCCGCGGCGGTCGCCACGGGCCGGCTGCTCGACGGGCTCCCCGCCGGTCAGACCTACGCCGGCTCCCCGGACATGACCGGCGGCGAGTCGACCTGGGCCGCGGTCAAGCGCCAGGCCCGGGAGCTGCTCGGCCTCGAGCTGTCCGACCGCGACGCCCTCGACGTGCCCATGCTGGCCACCGACCCCTACGGCAACTTCCTCCCGGGCCCGGCCCGCGGCCTGCCCCAGTACGTGACGGCGAATGGGCTCGTGGAGGGCGACCTCACGAACCCCGTGCCGGTGCCGGCGGACGTCGCGCACTTCGACACCCCCTTCCTCACGGACATCGCGCACGCCGCCGACCCGTCGCAGGTCGACACCGACCACGACGGCGCACCGGACTCCTGGCCGACGCCGGACGCCGACGACGTCGTGACCGTCGGGCCGACCGCGCCCGGAACGTACGACGACGAGCTGCTCGCGTCGCACGCCGCCTGCGGCGACGGCCGCTGCAACGAGAACATCGCGCTCACCGCGGTGCACCAGGTCTTCCACTCGGAGCACAACCGGCTCGTCGACGACATCCGCGCCACCCTCGAGGGCGACACGACCGCCGCCGGGCGCGCCGCGCTCGCGCAGTGGCAGGCGGTCGGCGTCGCCGGCGAGAACGGCACGGGGTCGTGGACCTACGGCCAGCGTCTCTTCCAGGCCGCGCGCTTCGTCGACGAGATGGAGTACCAGCACCTCGTCTTCGAGGAGTTCGGCCGCAAGGTGCAGCCGGCCATCCGTCCGTTCCACGTCTACTCGCCGGACGTGAACCCGGCCATCAGCGCCGAGTTCGCCCACGCCGTGTACCGGTTCGGCCACTCGATGCTCGACGAGACCGTGTCGCGGCACGTCGTCGCGGCCGACGGGTCGACGACGGATGCCTCGCTGCCGCTGCTCGACGCCTTCCTCTCGCCGCCGACGCTGTACGACGGCGGCCCGGCCGGTGCGCTGAGCGCGGAGGCCGGGGCCGGCGCGGTGTTCATGGGCTCCTCGGACCAGACGGGCAACGAGATCGACGAGTTCGTCACCGAGACCCTGCGCAACAACCTCCTCGGGCTGCCGCTCGACCTCGCGACGCTCAACATCACCCGGGCCCGCGATGCCGGTGTCCCCCCGCTCAACGACGTGCGCCGGCAGGTCTTCGACCGCACCCACGACGCGGCGATGACCCCGTACGAGAGCTGGAGCGACCTCGGCCAGCACCTCAAGCACCCGGAGTCGCTCGTCAACTTCGTCGCGGCCTACGGCACGCACCCGACGATCACCGCAGCGGCAACGACGGCGGCGCGTCGCGACGCCGCCCGCGCGATCGTCGACCCCACGCCGACCGACGTCCCCCCGGCCGATGCCGCGGACTTCATGTTCGGCACCGGCGACTGGGCCAGCACGTCGTCCGGCGTGACGACGACCGGTCTCGACGACGTCGACCTCTGGATCGGTGGCCTCGCCGAGCTGACCAACCTCAACGGAGGCATGCTCGGCAGCACGTTCAACTACGTCTTCCAGAACCAGATGGAGGACCTGCAGGACCACGACCGGCTCTACTACCTGGCCCGGACCCCCGGGATGAACCTGCGCACGCAGCTCGAGGGGAACTCGTTCTCCGAGATCATCATCCGCAACACCGAGGGCACCCGGACGCTCAAGGCCGACGCCTTCGCCCGGGCGGACTGCAAGTTCGAGCTGGCCAACCTCGCGGGGACGCCGGCCGGCTACGCCGCCAGCGGTGCCACGGTGGCCGACGACCCGTCCTCCGAGTGCAACGAGACCAAGCTGCTCCTGCGCCGTCCCGACGGGACGATCGCGTACCGCACGACGAACACCGTCGACCCGCCCGGCATCAACGGCCAGGCCGTCTACGACGGCACCGCGGGGGCCGACCGCATCGCCGGTGGTGTCGACAACGACACCTTCTGGGGGGGCGACGGGGCCGACGTCATCGAGGGCGGCGGCGGCGACGACGTGGCGCTCGGCGGTGACGGCAACGACGTCATCACCGACCTCGACGGCGCGGACGTCCCCAAGGGCGGTCCGGGCAACGACGCCATCGACGCCGGCCCCGGGGACGACATCGTCCACGGCAACGACGGCGACGACCTGCTCAACGGCGGAGCCAACGACAACGAGATCTTCGCCGGACCCGGCAACGACCTCGTCATCGCCGGCCAGGGCGCCGACGCCGTCTTCGGTGGCGGTGGCGACGACTGGATCCAGGGCGGCACCGGGCAGGACCTGCTCCAGGGCGACCACGGCGCGCCGTTCTTCGACGACCCGGCCGAGACCGCTCCCGGCAACGACGTCTTCGTCGGCCAGGTCGGCGAGAACGACTACGACGCCGAGGGCGGCGACGACATCATGGCCCAGAACGCCGCCATCGACCGCAACGCCGGTGCGGGAGGCTTCGACTGGGCCATCCACCAGTACGACACCGTCGCCGCCGACGACGACCTGATGATCAACAACAACCTCGGTGGCCTGCCCATCCAGGTCATCACCAACCGCGACCGGTGGGCGGAGACCGAGGCGGTCTCCGGAGGCCCGCTCAACGACAGGATCAAGGGCACGACGAACGTCCTCGCGTTCCCGCGGCTCGTCGGCGGTGGCGGCTTCACCGGCTGCGACGCCATCGACCGCGACGGCCTCGCGCGCATCGACGGCCTGGCCGACGTCCTCCCGCCGGTGTCCTCCTGGGTCGGCACGGCCGAGGAGACGGCCGCGCTGTCGGCGAGCGGCAGCTGCCCGCTCACCGGCCCCGTCTGGGGCGAGGGCGACATCCTGCTCGGTGGCGGTGGCAACGACACCTTCACCGGCCGCGCCGGTGACGACGTCATCGACGGTGACAAGGAGCTGCGGGTGGCCCTCAGCGTCCGGACGGACCCGGCCGACCCCGCGACCGAGCTCGGGACGACCGACCTCATCGAGGGCGTCGCGAAGACCGGCACCTTCGGGCCCGGCACCAGCGGGATGACGCTCCAGACGGCGATCTTCAAGGGTCTCGTCGACCCCGGGAAGGTCGTGGCGGTCCGTCGGATCACGACGCCCGCGACCCCGGCCCCCGATTGCGGGACGACCGCACCCCGCAACTGCGACGTCGCGACGTTCCTGGCGGCCCGGAGCCAGTACGTCATCACGGCCAACGCCGACGGCACGATCAGCGTCCGCGACACCCTGAGCACGCCGCCCGCCGTGGGTGGGGCGACCCGGGGCGACGGCACGGACCGGCTGCGGAACATCGAGGCGCTCCAGTTCAGCGACCAGCGGGTCCTCGTCCGGACCCCCGCCGCGCCGGCGAGCGTCACGGCCGTCGCCGGGACCAACCGCAACGCGACCGTGTCGTGGACGGCGGCCCCGCCGAGCGGCGGCCCGACGTTCACGAGCTACACGCTCGTCGTGAAGTCCGACGGCGCCGAGGTCAGCCGGGTCACCGGCATCGGCACCGGCATCCGGGCGCGCACGGTCACCGGGCTCACCGCGGGGCAGTCGTACACGTTCACCGTCCAGGCCGTGAACCTCTTCGGCCCCGGACCGGCGACGGAGTCGACCGCCGTGACGGCCGTGGGGCCGCCGCTCACCCCGACCGCGCTCGTCGCGGCGCGCGCCGACGGGTCGGCCCTGCTCACCTGGACGCCCCCGAGCGACACCGGCGGGCAACCGATCACGGGCTACCAGCTGCAGGTCCGCACCGGGACGACCGTCGTCGAGACCCGCACGCTGACGGGCGCGCCGACGAGCACGACGGTCACCGGGCTGACGAACGGGACGGCGTACACGTTCCGGCTCGCGGCGGTCAACGCCCTCGGAGCCAGCGCCTTCTCGACCGCCTCGAACGCCGTCACCCCGGCCGGGGTGCCCGGGGCCGCGGTGATCCTCGCCCCGACCCAGGGCGCGGCCGGTGGTGCCCTGACGGCGAGCGCGAACTGGTCTCCACCCGCGAGCACCGGCGGCTCGGCCATCACGGGCTACCGGGTGACGGCGCTGCGGATGGACGCCGACGGCGTCACGCCGGTCGGGTCGCCGACCGTCATCGTCGTCGGGGCGAACGCCCGCACCCGGTCCTTCACCCTCCCCGCGGGGTCGTACCGCTTCGAGGTCGTCGCCTTCAACAGCGTCGGCGACGGGCCGGCCTCCGCACGGTCGGCGGCGGTGTCACCCCGCTGAGCCCCCGACCACCCCGCCGGCGACCGGATGCTCCTCGGTCGCCGGCGGGGCCTTGCGCTCGCCCGGTCCCTACGCTGGGCGCATGAGCGCCGCCGACCACCCCCTCGCGTCCGCGAAGTACGTCTCGCTGACGACCTTCCGCCGCGACGGGCGGGCGGTGTCGACCCCGGTGTGGGTCGCGCCCGCCGTCGACGGCACCGACCGGCTCGCCGTCATCACCGTCGACGCGACCGGCAAGACCAAGCGCCTCGGCCACACCCGCCGGGTCGAGCTGCGGCCGTGCTCGGTGCGCGGCGCGGTCGAGGAGGGGGCGCCGACCTACCGCGGCGAGGGCGTCGTCGTCCGCTCGCCCGAGGAGGTCGCACAGGTCCGGGCGGCGGTCGTCGCGAAGTACGGCCTGCCGGCGCGGATGTCCGACCTCGTCGAGAAGGTCACCGGGCTCGTGGGTGTCCGCCGCAACCCGCGGGCCGGCATCCTCCTCGAGGTCGAGCGCACCCCGGTCGCCTGACCCACCCCCGAGCGCGGGGGTGTGCAGGAATCGCCGAATGTGTCAGTTCGTGCACGGTGGGTGACCCGACCCCGGGCCGGGGGTGTGCAGGAATCGTCGAATGTGTCAGTTCGTGCACGGTGGGTGACCCGACCCCGGGCCGGGGGTGTGCAGGAATCGTCGAATGTGTCAGTTGTTGCCCGGGTCCGGACGCGCGAACGCCGCCCGGCGGTGCCGGGCGGCGTTGCGTGGTGCGCCTCGCGGCGCGAAGGTGGCGAACGTCAGCCGATGACGGTGATGTTCGACGCCTGCGGGCCCTTCTGGCCCTGCGTGGTCTCGTACTCGACCTTGGCGTTCTCGTCGAGCGAGCGGTAGCCGCTGGAGTTGATGGCCGAGTAGTGGGCGAAGACGTCGGCGGAGCCGTCGTCGGGGGCGATGAAGCCGAAGCCCTTCTCGGCGTTGAACCACTTCACGGTGCCAGTAGCCATGGGATGGCCTTTCTCTCTGAGCGAGGACCCCACGACTGCCGTGGGGCCCGGCGTTGGTGATGCCTGGTGCGTACCTCTGCTCAGAAAGCTGCTCGGTCCCGTGAGGACCGGTTCTGCCACTACTTCACAAACGGAAAGCTCAACAACGAGACCAGCGTAGCCCCAACCGGCCGGGATCTCGCAGCCCGCGCCCGTCGGGCCGCTCGGTGCGGGGCGCGGAAAGCCCGCACGTGCGGGGTTATTGCTGTCGGGTTCCGGTGCGGGGCGCGGAAAGCCCGCACGTGCGGGGTTGTTGCTGTCGGGTTCCGGTGCGGGGCGCGGAAAGCCCGCACGTGCGGGGTTGTCGCTGTCGGGTTCCGGTCCGGGGCGCGGAAAGCCCGCACGTGCGGGGGCGTCGCCGGGCGTCAGGGGGTGACGAGGCGGCCGAGGGCCCAGCGGGCGACCGGGGCGTAGCCGACGACCACCGGCCACAGGGCGTGGACCTCGGCCCACGCCGTGCTCCCGCCCGCGGCCTTCTCGACGCCGTGGTGCAGCCGCACCCGCAGCGGCCCGGAGCGCACCGACCACGACCACGTCCGGGTCGCGTGGTCGACCTCGTCGACGGTGAAGACGGCGACGACCCCGCCCACGCCGCGGACCCGGCCGTGCGTCCCCGGCTCGATGACGGCGAGCGGGTAGTCGACCTCGCGGATCTGCGGCGACCACACCGACCAGCGGCGCGGCTCGGTGTAGCGGGCCCACGCGTGCTCGGGCGCGAGCGGGCCGGTGGCCGAGAGCCGGAGCGAGCCGTCGAGCAGGGACATGCCGCCATCGTCCCAGACGACGCCGCGTCCGGGTCGCGCGCGAGCGTTCCCCCACGGCGGCAGGCCGGTTAGCGTGGGTGGATGAGCCTGTTCCGCACGGACCGACCGGCCCGCCCCGACCGTACGGTGGCCGGGGCCGTCCGCGAGCGGGTCCCGGTGCGCTACCTGCCGCAGACCACGCCGGACCACCTGCGCGGCACGTGGCGCGAGGCCCGGCCGGCCCGCATCGACGCCTCGCTCGCCGCGGCGCTGCGGCGTCCGACGCACGGCTGGCTCGTCGCCGGCGCGTCGAGCGAGGTCCCGCGCGGCCGCTCGCTCGTGCGGACGGTCGCCGGCCGCGAGGTCGTCCTCTGGCGCGACGCCGACGGTGGCCTGCTCGCCGGGCCCGGTGCCTGCCCGCACCTCGGGGCCCGGCTGCACGACTGCGACGTCGTCGACGGCGACGTCCTGTGCCGGTGGCACGGGATGCCGCTCGGCCGCGACACCTCGCCGCCCTGGAACACCTACGCCGCCCACGACGACGGCGTCCTCGTCTGGGTGCGCGTCGGCACGGTCGAGGACGGCGTCGGGCCGAGCGAGCGCCCGGTGCTCGGCGAGCGTCCCGACCCCGCCGGGGCCGTCGCGTCCGTCGTCTCCCTCGTCGCCGACTGCGAGCCGCGCGACATCGTCGCCAACCGGCTCGACCCCTGGCACGGGGCGTGGCTGCACCCTTACGCCTTCAGCGACCTCACGGTCGACGACGACGCCTCGAGCGACGACGTCCTCGTCCTCGACGTCGCCTACCGGCTCGGGCGGACCTTCGCCGTGCCCGTGCGCGCCGAGTTCACCTGCCCCGACTCGCACACCGTCCTCATGACGATCACCGACGGCGAGGGCACCGGCAGCGTCGTCGAGACCCACGCGACGCCGCTCACCGCACCCGGCGAGCACCCCGCCCGCACGGTGATGACCGAGGCGGTCGTCGCCACGTCCGAGCGCGTCGGCTTTCGCGCCGCCCGCTCGCTCTCGCGGCTCGTGCAGGTCGGGATGCGCGCCTCCCAGCGGCAGCTGTGGGCCGACGACCTCGAGTACGCGGCCCGGCGCTACGCCCTGCGCCGGCGCGGCTGGTCCGGGTGAGGCCGGAGCTCGAGCCCGGGCACGTCGCGGTCGTCACCGGGGGAGCCCGCGGCATCGGGCTGGCGGTCGTCGAGGCGCTCGCGGCCCGCGGGGTCGGCGTCCTCTGCGTCGACCACCCGGACGCCGACCCCTCGGCGTTCGTCGCGGCGTGCGAAGCGGCCGGGGTCGCGCACGCGGTCGCCCCCCTCGACGTGCGCGACCGCGACGCCGTGCGGGCGGGCGTCGCGGCCGCGGCCGACCTCGGGCCGGTGTCCTACGCGGTCAACTGCGCGGGGGTGGACGGCCTCCACCCGGCGTCGGGCATGACCGCGCAGGAGTGGCGTCGGGTCGTCCAGGTCGACCTCGACGGCGTGATGTTCGCCTGTCAGGCCGAGCACGACCTCATGGTCGGCCGCGGTGGCTCGATCGTCAACATCGCCTCGATGAGCGGGCACGTCGTCAACCGCGGCGTCACCCACGCGGCGTACTCGGCGGCCAAGGCCGGGGTCATCCACCTCGGGCGCTCGCTCGCGGTCGAGTGGGCGCCGCTCGGCATCCGGGTCAACTCGGTGAGCCCGGGCTACACGATGACCGCGATGACGGCGACGAACCCGCCCGAGGTCAACGCCGGCTTCGCCGCGCAGACGCCGATGGGCCGCCTCGCCGAGGTCGAGGAGGTCGCCGAGCCCGTCGTCTTCCTCCTCGGGCGCCGGGCCTCGTTCGTCACCGGCACCGACCTCCTCGTCGACGGCGGCTTCACCGCCTGGTGACGGACGCCGCGGCCCGCAGGCCGCGCCGGACGAGCCCGGGCACGGGCCCGAGCCGGGAGCCGAGCGGCACCGACCAGACGCCGTGTCCCGGCAGGCCCCAGCCGGTCAGCAGGGCGTCGGCGGCCTGCCAGCCCGTCGTCGCCGCCCGCTCCATGAGGGCCACGGGCAGGTCGCAGCGCACGGAGTCGCCGGCGAGGACCAGCCGCGGGTCGGGGGTCGTGACGCCCGGGCGCGACGCCCACGGCTCGAGGCCGACGAGCAGACAGTCGCCGCGGACGAGCCACTCCTCGTGGACGACGCCGAGCCGGGCGGTCTCGGGCCACACGTCGTGGAGGGCCGTGCGCAGCGCGGCGCGGACCTCGTCGTCGCCGGCGTCATCGGGCAGGGCGTAGGCGTGCAGCTCGACGACCGACCCGCCGTGCTCGCGGCTCCACTCCGCGGCGTGGTCCTCGAAGCGCTCGAGCACCGAGACGTTGTCGAGCGGCCCGTACCCGCTCGTCCCGAGGAACGGCGGGCGCTCGGGGTCGACGAGACCGTCGAGCCAGAGGCGCCACACGGCGAAGCGGGGGGCCGAGCGGACGGCGCCCACCCGCTCGCGCCACGTGGGGTCGCCGAGCCCCGGCGAGGCCGCGACGACCTCGCGCAGCCCCACCGGGTCGAGGGAGAGGACCACGGCGTCGGCGTCGAGGACCTCCTCGGACGTGCCCGCGTCGGCCCCGCGGTGGTGCACCGCGAGCCGGCCGTCCGTGCCCTCGTGGACCTCCGTCACCGCGCGACCGACGCGGACCTGCACCCCGAGGCCGTGAAGGTGAGCACCGAGCGGCCCCCAGAGGGTGCTGTCGTAGTCGTCGCGCGGCACGTCGAAGAGCAGGCCTTCGGACGAGCCGACGAAGTACATGTGGAACATCGCGAGGAGCTCCGCGCCGGAGAACTCCCGGGGGTCGGCGAAGAAACTGCGGGCGAAGACCTCAAGGGCCAGATGGCGTGCGGCGGTGGGGAACCGGAGGCGGTCGAGCACCTCGGACGCGCTGACGCCATCGAGGTCGGTGAACGACCCGGGGAAGCGCAGGTCGAGCAGGCCGAGCGCCTGCTCGACGTCGACGCCGCGCAGGCCGGCGAGGTCGAAGCTGGGGGAGCGGGCGACGAAGGCCGCGAGGTTGGCGGGGGGCGTCCGCGGGATGCCGGCGAACGAGTCGGCACCGCCGTCCTTGCGGACGAGCGGGTAGTCGGCCAGGGGCCGCAGCCCGGAGAGCGTGGGGTCCGTGCGGCGCAGCACCGCCCGCAGGTTGTAGTACTGCCGGAAGAAGGCGTGGAAGCCCCGGCTCATGACCGACCCGGACCCGTCGGGCAGGCCCACCGGCCACGCCGAGACGCGACCCCCGAGCCGCTCGTCACGCTCGAGCAGCGTGACGCGGACGCCGCGCTCGGCCAGCCCGAGCGCCGCCGTCAGCCCGGCGATGCCGCCGCCGACGACGACGACGTGCCGGTCCGCCGGCGCCCGGCCGTCACCGGCCGAGGGCTGCGGCGGGGCGTGGAAGACCGCCCGGCGGTCGAGCCCCGGCCGCCAGGACCGGTTGCGGCGCAGGGCGGCCGGCCGCAGCGACGTCGGACGGCGGGGGCTCACGCGGCGCGCCGGCCCACGACCGTGTGGACGAGACCGTCCTGCCAGCCGGGGTAGGAGCGGTGGCGCACGTCGGTCATCCCGGCCTCCTGGAGCCGGCCGCACATCCGGTCGACGGAGTCGAAGTCGCGCACGCTCTCGTAGAGGTAGCGGTGCAGCGGCACGTCGGAGCGCTTGACCGCGGCGAGCGGGATGATGATGCCGTGGCACACTGCGGCCCAGATGGCCTGCGCGCGACGGCTGCCCGCGACGGAGTAGTCGTGCAGGACGAAACCGCCGGTCGGTCGCAGGACCCGCGCGACCTCGGCGACGAGCGCCTGCCGGTCCGGGACGTTGCGCAGGAGGTAGGCCCCGAGGACGCCGTCGACGGAGGCGTCCGGCAGTCCGCGCAGGTAGGTCACGGCGTCCGACACGACGAGCTCGACCCCGTCCGGCCACTCCTTCTGCCGCGCCTGCTCGACCATCCCCTCCGAGGCGTCGACGCCGGTGACGTGCAGCGGCCCGCGGCCGCCGTCGCGCCACGCGTCGAGGAGCGCGCGGGTCGAGGCGCCCGAGCCGCAGCCGAGGTCGAGGACCACGGGGGCGACCCCGGTGCGCCGGGGCAGCCGCTCGACGAGCGCGTCGGCGGCCGTCCGGAGCTGGTCGTGGTACCCCGGCGACAGGGCGACCATCGCGTCGTAGGTCGGTGCGGCACGGTCGAACGCGTCGGCGAGCACCCAGTCGCGCGGGCTCATCGGTCCACCTCCTCGCGGGACCGGCCGAGCCGGACCCACAGCAGAATCGTCAGGGTCACCATGCTGAACCCGAAGAGGTAGTCCTCGACGGGGACGTCCCAGGGGATGCGCAGGCCGGTGGTCTGCGACTCGTCGTAGATGACGATCGGCGCCGACAGCTTGGTCAGCCAGCCGTCGACGAGCACCTGGAAGAAGAAGACGATGGCCATCGCCAGCCAGTACTTCGCGGTGCGGAACACCCCGGTGCGCAGCCAGAACCGCTCGACGAGGACGGTCAGCACGACCGACACCACCGCGAGCGCCGTGTACTCAGGCATCCCGTCGCCGCCGCTCGCGCAGGACCGAGAGCACGGTCCCGACCGCCTCGTAGGTCAGCAGCCCGCAGATCGGGATGACGACGAAGAAGACGAGCTCCTCGAGCGGGACGTCGAGCGGCAGGATGACGCCGGTCGTGTAGAGCTCGCTGTAGGTCCAGTGGCCGCGCCGGATGCCGAGGACGTCCCAGGCGACGAAGAGCACGACGACCGGCAGGAGCGCGGCGAGCAGCCGTAGGGGGCGCCGGTAGACGCGGGCGCGCAGCACGACCTCGAGCGGCAGCGTGACGATGAGGCACCCGGCCATGAGCAGCAGGTACTGGTAGCGGTCGTCCACGGTCACCCGGCCCCGACGGTGTCACCGGCGCGGGCCGCCGCGGGCAGCTGCTCGCGCGGGGCGGTGGGCCACTGCAGCGGGTCGGGGCCGAGCGCGGCGAGCAGGGGCACCTGCTCGGCGCACCAGCGGGAGACCTCGCGCGTGCCGGCCAGCACCTCATCCGAGAACCGCTGCCACGCAACCCAGTCGACCCGCCCGACCTCGACCGGGTCGGGGCTGGTGGCGGGGGAGGCGGCGCGGGCGACGAGCACCGGGCAGAGCTCGTTCTCGGCGAGCGTGCGGGCCCGGGCGCGGTAGCGGAAGGCCGGGAGCACGAGGCGGACCTCGGCCAGCTCGACGCCGAGCTCGTCGCGCGCCCGGCGGCGCACGGCGTCCTCGAGTGGCTCGCCGGGCCGGGGGTGGCCGCAGACCGAGTTGGTCTCGACGCCGGGGAAGCTCGGCTTGTCGTCGGCGCGGTGGGTGACGAGCAGGCGTCCGTCGTCGTCGACGACGTAGCAGGAGAAGCCGAGGTGCAGCGGGGTCGCGTCGTGGTGGACCTCGGCCTTGCGCGCGGTGCCGAGGGGGCGGCCGTCGTCGGCGACGAGCACGACGTCGTCGTCGACCCACGCGGGGTCGGGGTCGCGGCGGGTCGAGCGCTCGCGGGCGACGAGCCGGCGCGGGTCGCGCGCCGTGACCATCCGGGCCGCGAGGCCGGCCTTGACCGGGGTGGGCACACGGACGCGCCCGGAGAACACGTCGTGGTCGGCGGCCTCGATGCGCTCGAGGATGCGGGCGTAGAGGACCCGGGCCGTCGCGACGCAGCGCCGCGAGGCCGGTGGGAGGGCGGACAGGCCCGCATCGGCCTCGCGGTACAGGCGGCGGTTGCGCTCGATCTCGAAGGCCATGAGCGCGCGCCACTCCGGCGTCACGGTGCGCGCCCACGGGTCGGCGCCGAAGTGGCGCAGGTCCTCCTGGGGCACGTAGACGCGGCCGCGGTCGAGGTCCTCGCCGACGTCGCGCAGGAAGTTCGTCAGCTGGAAGGCCAGCCCGAGCGCCCGGGCCGGGGTGCGCGCCTCGCTCGTCGGGTGCAGGACGGGCAGCATCATCTCGCCGATGACTGCGGCGCTGCCGTCCATGTAGCCGAGCAGGTCCTCCCACGTCTCGTAGGTGCGCTGCGTGAGGTCGGCACGCATCGCCCCGAAGAACCGGTCGAAGCACTCGTCGGGGATGCGGCGCTCGCGGACCGTGGCGGCGACGGCGGCGAGCACCGGGTCCTCGGAGGTGCCGGTGGCCACGGCCTCGTGGAAGCGGGCCTCGAAGGCGTCGAGCTCGGCCGCGGTCGCGGGGCCCGGCTCGGGCCCTGCGAGGTCGACGATGTCGTCGGCGAGGCGGGCGAGGGTGTAGACCGCGAACACGTGCCGCCGCTCGGCCCGCGGGAGCAGGCGCGCGCCCCAGTAGTACGTCGTGCCGTGCTCGCGCGTCACGGCCGCGCACCGGGCGTAGCCCTCCTCGAGGTGGGCCGCGGGGGGTCCGCTCATGCAGGCAAGCCTGCCGCACGCGGACGGGGGGTGGGAACGGCGCCCCCCGCGTACTGCTGCACCCGCTCGGCGGCCAGCTTGCCGCTGACGAGCACCATCGGGATGCCCACGCCGGGCGTGGTGCCCGAGCCGGCGAACACCAGGCCCGGCACGCGCCGGTCGACGTTGGCGGGCCGGAACGGTCCGGACTGGAGGAAGGTGTGCGCCAAGGCGAACGGGGTGCCGAGGTGCATCCCCTGGGCCAGCCAGTCGTCGGGGGTGACGAGCCGGTCGACGACGACGTCGGTCGGGTAGCCGTGGGCGTCGAGGAACCCGAGCAGGCGCTCCTTCATCGGCCCGCTCTCGCGGCTCCAGTCGATGCCGGAGCCGGTGTGCGGCACCGGCTCGAGGACGTACAGGGTCGAGTGGCCGTCGGGGGCCACCGACGGCTCGCTGAGCGACGGCACGGTGACCAGGCGCGACGGGTCGGGCATCAGCTCGCCGCGGTCGATGAGCGCCTCGAACGCGCTGTCCCACGCGTCGCCGAAGTGGATGTTGTGGTGGTGCACGCCGGGCGCGGGTGTGCCCTTGATGCCGAGGTGCCACACCACGGCCGACGGCGAGTAGTCGCCGCGCCGGACGACGCGCGGCGGGGTGACCTCCGGCAGCAGGCGGGCGTAGGCGACCGGCAGGTCGACGGTGCAGACGACCGCGTCGGCCGAGATCCGGGTGCCGTCGGCGGTCGCGACGCCGGCCACGGCCCCGTCGCCGCGCCGCAGCACCGAGGTCACCTCCACGCCCAGCTGGATCGGCACGCCGGCGTCCTCGAGCGCCCGGGCCATCCCGGCCGGGACGGCGTGCATGCCGCCCTCGGGGTGGAAGACGCCGCGGACGCTGTCCATGTACGTGATGACGGCGAAGACCGCGCGGGCCTGCGCCGGGGCCACGCCGGCGTAGAGGGACTGGAAGCCGAAGATGCGGTGCAGCCGCTCGTCCTCGAAGAAGGAGCCGACGCGGGGCCCGAGCGCCCGCAGCCCGCCGAGCCCCAGCAGGCGCGCCGCGGTGACCGGGTTGCGGACGAGGTCGAGGACGGAGTCGAGGTTGCGGTCGATGAAGGTGTCGAACTCGACGTCGTAGAGCTCCTCGAGCCACGCGAGGAAGCGGTCGAAGCCCGCGGCGTCGCGCTCGCCCGAGAGCCGACGCACCTCCTCGCGCAGGTCGACCATGTCGGCGCGGACGTGCAGCTCGGAGCCGTCGGCGTAGACGGCGCGGTAGGCGGGGTCGAGCCGGCGCATCGGGACGAGCGCCCCCGGGTCGCCGCCGACCGCACGGATCGGAGCGTGCAGCAGCTCGGGCATCGTCATGACGACGGGCCCGGGGTCGAAGCGGAAGTCGCCCATCCGCAGCAGGCCGGCGCGGCCGCCGACGACGTCGTCGCGCTCGAGGACGGTGACGTCGTGCCCGGCGGCGGTCAGGTGGCAGGCGGCGGCCAGGCCGGAGAGGCCGGCGCCGACGACGAGGACCCTCACGCCGACCTCCAGCCGATGGCGTGGGCCAGCTCGCGCAGGGCAGCCCGCGTCTCGTCGTCGGTGTCGATGCGCTCGACGGCCTCGTGCGAGCGCTCGACGAGGTCGGCGATGGCGGCCTCGGCGCGCTCCCGGACGCCGCACGAGCGCATCGCCTTGCGCAGCGCGAGCACGCCGTCGGCGTCGAGGGTGCCGGCGTCGCAGGCCTCGAGGAGGTGGCGGTGGCGCTCGGGGAGCATCTCGGCGGCCCAGACGAGGAGGACGGTCGGCTTGCCGCAGCGCAGGTCGTCCCCGGCGGGCTTGCCGGTGAGCCCCGGGTCGCCCCAGACCCCCAGCAGGTCGTCGCGCAGGGCGAAGGCGTCGCCGACGAGGTCCCCCCAGGCCACGAGGCTCGCGACGACCTCGGGGGCGGCCCCGGCGACGAGCGCCCCGAGCTCGAGGGGGCGGGTGATCGTGTAGCGGCCGCTCTTGAGGCGCCCGATCCGCCGCGACACGGCGAGGTCGCGCCCGCGGCCGGCCGTGTGCGTGACGTCGAGCAGCTGCCCCTCGACCAGCTCGGTGGCCATGACCCGCCAGGCGCGAGCCACCCGGCGCGTCCCGGCGGACGCGAGGAGCGTCGCCTCGGACAGGGCGAGGTCGGCGACGAGCACGGCGACGCTGTCGCCGAAGAGCTGGGCGTCGCCGAGGCCCTCCTCCGCCAGGTGCCGCTCGGTGGCGACGACGTGGAGGGCCGGACGCCCTCGCCGCTCGTCGCTGCGGTCCATCACGTCGTCCTGGACGAGCGCGAAGAGCTGGAGCAGCTCGAGCGCGGCCGCAACCCGGACGAGCTCCTCGCGGGTGTCGGAGCGTCCGCCGGCGACGGCCCAGCCCCAGCCGGTGAGGAGCGGGCGCAGGCGCTTGCCGGGATGGCGCAGCCGCTGGGCCAGCTCGTCGACGAGGTCGACGGCCAGCGAGCCGACGCTGGTGTCGACGAGGTCGCCCCCGACCTCGTGGAGGATGCTGCCCAGCTCCTCGAGGACCTGCTCCAGGGTGTCGTCGACGTCGGCCAGCAGCAGCTCGGTCTCGGGGTCGCGGCGCAGCACGTCCAACGTTCCGGTGGTGGTCGGGTGGGTGGTCATCGTGAGGTGGTCCGCCCCTCGTCGCGTCGGTCGCTCGTGGTGTGCTCGGGCCCCGGCGGGTTCGACGATTCAACCATCCGTCCCCGACGGACCGCTGTTCGCTGTCGAACCCTAGACGGCCCCACCGACGCCTCCTACCCACTGCACGGGCTCGTACTACGGTGCGGGAGTGGATGCGGACGTCGTCGTCGTGGGGGCAGGACTGGCCGGGCTGCGCTGTGCGGACCGGCTCGCCGAGGCGGGCCGCGCGGTGGTCGTCGTCGAGCGGGAGGCGGTCGTCGGGGGCCGTCAGCGCACCGACGAGGTCGACGGGTTCCTCCTCGACCGCGGCTTCCAGGTCCTCAACCCGGCCTACCCCGCGGTGCGCCGCTGGGTCGACGTCCACGACCTCGCGCTGCGGCCGTTCGGCGCCGGGTTGCTGGTGCGCCGCGAGCGCGGGCTCGTCGAGCTCGCCCACCCGCTGCGCGAGCCGGCGCGGCTGGCGGCCACGCTGCGCAGCGGCCTCCTCGACCCGCGCGGGCTGGCGGCGCTCGGGCGCTGGGCCGCCCCGGCCCTCACCGCGCCCGGCCGGGTCAAGCGCGGCGCCGACCGCAGCCTGGGCGAGGGACTCGACGCCGCCGGTGTGTCCGGGCCGCTGCGCACCGAGGTGCTCGAGGCCTTCCTCGCGGGGGTCGTCGCCGAGGACCGCGCCGAGACGTCCGAGGCCTTCGTGCGCCTCCTCGTGCGGATGTTCGCGCTCGGCGTGCCCGGGCTGCCCGCGCGCGGCATCCGGGCCCTGCCGGAGTGGATCGCCGACCGTGCCGTGCGCCGCCGCACCCCGGTGGACCTGCGCCTGTCCACGCCGGTGATCGGGCTGCGACCCGGCGCCGAGCCCTCCGTCGAGTGCGCCGACGGCACGTCGCTCGCGGCGCGGGCGGTCGTCGTCGCCGTCGGCCCCGAGGCCGTCGCGGGGCTGGTCGACGTGCCGGCTCCGGTGACCCGCGGGCTGCGGACCTGGTGGTTCGCGGCGGACGAGGCGCCGACCCGCTCCGACAAGGTCGTCGTCGACGGCCGCCGCCGCGGCCCGATGGTCAACGCCGCCGTCGTGAGCAACGCCGTGCCGTCGTACGCGCCCCCGGACGCCCACCTCGTCGAGGTGACCACGCTGCTCGGGCTCGGGCACGACGCGGCGGAGGACGACGTGCGCCGCCAGGCCGCGGAGGTCTTCGGCTGCTCGACCTCCTCGTGGCGCACCGTGCGCCGCGACGACGTCCACGACGCGCTCCCCGCGCAGCCGGCGCCGCTGCGCCTCACCTCGCCGGCCCGCGTGGCCGACGGCGTCCTCGTCGCCGGCGACCACCGCGACACCGCCTCCATCCAGGGGGCGCTCGTCTCGGGCCACCGGGTGGCCGGCGCCGTCCTCGACCTGCTCGCGACCGCCTGATGGCGGCCCGCCGGCGGCTGCGCGTCGTCTTCCCGCACCAGCTGTTCGAGTCGCTGCTCGACGAGCCGACGGGCACGCGCTTCGTCCTCGTCGAGGACGACCTGCTCTTCCGCCAGCAGCCCTTCCACGCGCAGAAGCTGGTCCTGCACCGGGCCTCGATGCGGCTCTTCGCGGACCGCCTGCGCGAGAAGGGGTTCGACGTCGACGTCATCGAGACCTCGGCCCGCCGCAAGACCCGCACCCGGCTGGCGGAGGCGATCGCCGACGCCGCCCCGGACGAGGTGCGGCTGCACGACGTCGTCGACGACTGGCTGCTGCGGGACGTGCGGCGCGCCTTCCGCGAGGCGAAGGTCGAGCTGGCGCCCGAGGACGTCGAGGAGACGCCCAACTTCCTCACGACGCGCCCGGAGCTGACCGAGTGGTTCGGGTCGCACCGGGCCCGGATGCAGACCTTCTACCAGTGGCAGCGGCAGCGGTTCGACGTGCTCGTCGAGGGCAGGGAGCACGACCAGCCGGTCGGGGGTCGCTGGTCGTTCGACACCGAGAACCGCAAGAAGCTGCCGAAGAAGCACGAGGTGCCCGACCGGACGTCGCCCGAGCGGCTGCCGGAGGTCGAGGAGGCCATCGCGTGGGTCGGCGAGGAGTTCCCCGACGCACCGGGGAACGCCGACACCTTCGACTGGCCGGTCACCCATGAGCAGGCGCGGGAGGGCCTGCGCGAGTTCGTCGCCGAGCGCCTCGCGCAGTTCGGCCCGTACGAGGACGCGGTCGCCACCGAGCACCCGTTCGTGTTCCACTCCGCCATCACCCCGGCGCTCAACTGCGGCCTGCTCGACCCCCGCGAGGTCCTGCGCACGGTGCTCGAGGGCGCCGAGGACCAGGGCGTCGACCTGCCCTCGCTCGAGGGCTTCGTGCGCCAGCTCATCGGGTGGCGCGAGTACATGCGCGCCACGTACCAGCTGTACGGCCGGCGGATGCGGACCTCGAACCACCTGCGGCACACCCGGTCCCTCGCCGACGGCTGGTGGGACGGCACGACCGGCCTCGACCCCGTCGACCACGTCGTCCGTGGGGTCATCGAGCGCGGGTACGCCCACCACATCGAGCGGCTCATGGTCCTCGGCAACGCGATGTGCCTGCTGCGCACCGACCCCGACGAGGTCTACGAGTGGTTCACGGCCTTCTTCGTCGACGCCTACGACTGGGTGATGGTCCCCAACGTCTACGCGATGTCGCAGTTCGCCGCCGGCACCGGCATCACGACCAAGCCCTACGTCTCGGGCAGCAACTACCTGCGGAAGATGACCGACTTCGGGCCCGGCGAGTGGCGCGAGGACTGGGACGCCCTCTACTGGGGGTTCGTCGACCACCACCGCGACGTCTTCGAGTCCAACGTCCGCGCCCGGATGGTCACCCGCACCTGGGACGGGATGGACCCCGACCGCCGCGAGGAGCTGCTCGCCCGCAGCCGCCGCGTCGTCCGTCGCCTCTGACCCCGCCCACCCCGCCCCAGCCCGAACCCCACGCGTATCGGGTGACCCGATACCGCTGCGCTTCACCCGAGAACGGTTCCGGGGTACAGCGCGGTCGTATCGGGTGACCCGATACGCGGGTGACGCCTGGGGCGACGGGGTGGGCGCGGGGGGGGTGAGCAGGCCGCCCGTCCTGTCGAGGGCGGGAAGAGCGGGGCGCCCGCGCGGGTTGGCCCGAAGAGCACGTGCCGCCCGCCCGCCGGTCGGCATCCCACCCCCTCGACGACGGGAGACCCCGGTGAGCACGGACCACGCGGAGACGACGGACACGAGCACGGACGGCGGCGGGGGCGCCGGGCACGCGCAGATCGGCGTCACCGGCCTCGCGGTGATGGGCCGCAACCTCGCCCGCAACCTGGCCCGTCACGGCTTCCGGGTCGCGGTGCACAACCGGACGACGGCCAAGGCCGAGGCGCTCGTCGACGAGTTCGGGGACGAGGGCGACTTCACCCTCGCCCGCTCGCTCGAGGACCTCGTCCACTCGCTGGAGCGCCCGCGCCGGATCATCGTCATGGTCAAGGCCGGCGAGGGCACGGACGCCGTCATCGACGAGCTCGTACCGCTGCTCGACGAGGGCGACGTCGTCGCCGACGCGGGCAACGCGCACTGGCGCGACACCGCGCGGCGCCACGACGCGCTGGCGGAGAAGGGCATCCGCTTCGCCGGGGTCGGGGTCTCCGGCGGCGAGGTCGGCGCGCTCGAGGGCCCGTCGATCATGCCCGGGTGCGACGGCAACACCTACGCCGAGATCGGGCCGTTCCTCGAGGTCATCTCCGCCCACGTCGACGACGAGCCGTGCTGCACCCTCATCGGTCCCGACGGCGCCGGCCACTTCGTCAAGATGGTCCACAACGGCATCGAGTACTCGGACATGCAGCTGATCGCCGAGACCTACGACCTGATGCGCCACGTTTTCGGCCTCGAGCCGTCCGCGGTCGCCGACACCTTCCGCGAGTGGAACGGCACCGAGCTCGAGTCCTACCTGGTCGAGATCACCGCCGAGGTGCTCAGCCACACCGACGCCGACACCGGCCGCCCGTTCGTCGACGTCGTCCGCGACGCCGCCGAGCAGAAGGGCACCGGCCGCTGGACCGTGCAGACCGCCCTCGACCTGGGGGTGCCGGTCACCGGCATCGCCGAGGCGACGATGGCCCGCGCCGTGTCCGGCGACACCGCGCGGCGCGCGGCCGTCCGCGAGGCGCTGGGGGGCGAGGCCGCACCGGGTGTCGGCGTGACCGTGACGACCGACGACCTGCGCCAGGCCCTCTACGCCGCCAAGGTCGTCTCCTACGCGCAGGGCCTCGACATGGTGCGCGACGGCTCGGCCGAGCACGGCTGGGACGTCGAGCTCGCCGACCTCCCGCGCATCTGGCGCGACGGCTGCATCATCCGGGCCCGCCTGCTCTCGGACATCACCGAGGCGCTCGAGGAGCACGCCGACGCGCCGTCGCTGCTCGCGACCCCGGCCTTCGCCGCGGCCGTCGGCGAGCGGCTGCCGGCGCTGCGCCGGGTCGTCACCGCCGCCGTCGCGGCCGGGCTCCCGGCGCCGGTCTTCTCGTCGGTGCTCGCCTACGTCGACGCCCTGCGGGCCGAGCGGCTGCCGGCCGCGCTCGTCCAGGGCCTGCGCGACTACTTCGGCGCGCACACCTACGAGCGCACCGACCGCGAGGGGTCGTTCCACACGCTGTGGGCCGAGGACCGCTCCGAGGTCGACGGCTGAGACCCGCCCCGCGGCGCCGTGTCACCGGTGCCGCGGGTGGGTAGCGACCAGGTACCGACCCGGAAGGAGACCGCACGATGACCCACCACGAGGGCGCCGCCCACGTCAAGGAGCTCGTCGAGGACCAGCGCACCGCGATGCTCACGACCGTGCACCGCGAGAGCGGGGCGCTGACCTCGCGCCCGATGACGCTGCAGGAGGTCGACGACGACGGCACGTTCTGGTTCCTCGCCCAGCGCGACAGCGCCGCGGCGTCCGAGATCGAGGCCGACCCGCAGGTCAACGTCGCCTTCACGAAGGAGGGCGCGTGGGTGTCGGTGGCCGGCCGGGCCAGCGTCCGCCACGACCCCGAGAAGGCCCGCGAGCTGTGGAACGAGTTCGCGAAGACCTGGTTCCAGAAGGAGCCCGAGGACCCGGAGGTCGCCGTCATCCGCGTCGACGGCGAGTCCGCGCAGTACTGGGACAGCCCCGGCAAGGCCGCGACCGTCGTCGAGATGGTCAAGGCGCGCCTGACCGGCGACCGCCCCGACGCGGGGGAGAGCCACACCGTCGAGCTCTGACCCCCCCACCGACCGACCGGCCCCTCCGACTCCCCCCTCCCGGAGGGGCTGGTCCGTGTCGGTGCCCCGGCGTAGCGTCGTCCAGCGTCACCGACGACCCGGCGCAGGAGGCCACCATGGCGAGCCAGCTCAACCCCTACCTCAACTTCCCCGGCACCGCCCGCGAGGCGATGACCTTCTACCAGCAGGTCCTCGGCGGCAGCCTCGACGTCATGACCTTCGGCCAGTACGGGATGGAGGGGGAGGGCGCCGACGGTGTGATGCACGCCTACCTCTCCACCCCCGACGGCTTCGTCCTCATGGCCTCCGACCTGCCGCCCGGGCAGGACGGCGCCGCCACCGCCGCCTCCAACGTCCACGTCTCGCTGAGCGGCGACGACGACGCCCTGCGCCGCTACTGGGACGGGCTCTCCGAGGGCGCCACCGTGACGATGCCCCTCGAGAAGCAGATGTGGGGCGACGAGTTCGGCGCCCTGACCGACCGTTTCGGCATCTCGTGGATGGTCAACATCGGGACCGGGGAGCCGCCGCAGGGCTGACCGACGCGTCAGGCGGTACCGGTGGCGGCCTCGAGCTCCTCGAGGGCGGCGCCGGTGTGCACGGCCAGCCGCTGGAGGTGCGGCAGGGCGTCGCGGTCGCCGATGAACCCGAGGTTGAGCGTGCCCGCGTACGACTGGGCGGTGATGTTCAGCGCCATCGAGTGCCCGGGGATCGACACCGGGTAGGTGGCGTCCAGCCGCGCCCCGCGCCAGTACAGCGGCTTCGTCGGGCCCGGCACGTTCGAGATGCACACGTTGAGCGTCAGCGGCCCGGGCAGCGGCAGCCCGCTCATCGCCCGCAGCACCTGGAGGCCGGCCGGCGCCAGGAGCATCGCGCTGTAGGCGATGACCGCGTCGCCGCCCATCCCGCGCATCCGGGCCTTGGCGGCGCGTGACGACGAGGTGATCGCGGCGAGCCGGGCGACCGGGTCCTCGATGTCGGTGGCCAGCGAGACCAGCGTCGCCCCGACGTAGTTGCCCCCGCCCTCGCTCTCGGGGGCGCGGACGTTGACCGGCACGAACGCGACGAGGGGCCGGTCCGGCAGGCTCGCGAGGTCGTCGAGGAAGCGGCGCAGCCCCCCGGCGCAGACGGCCATGAGCACGTCGTTGAGCGTCGCGTTGCGGGCACGGGCGACGGCCCGCAGCCGCTCGAGCTCGTACTGCTGCGTCGCGAACCGGCGGGCCCGGCCGGTGCGCCCGTTGAGGATGCTCACCGGCGCCTGGTACGACGCCACCGCCCGGGTGCTCGGGCCGCCGCGCCGCAGCTGGGTGCCGACGAGGGTGCGCGCGACCTCCGGCATCGAGGTCACCGCGTTCCCGATGCTGCGCAGGATGGCCGTCACGTCACCGACCGGCTCGCGCGGCTCGCCCTCGGCGCGCGGCGGGCGGGTCAGCCCGAGGAAGTGCGGGTGGGTGCGGTCGTCCGGGTCCTCGGTCAGCCCGCGCTGCAGCAGGCGGTTTCCCGTGTAGCCGTCGACGAGGCTGTGGTGGATCTTCGTGTAGACGGCGAACTGCCCGGGGGCGACGCCCTCGATGAACGTCAGCTCCCACGGCGGGCGGCGGAAGTCGAGCTGGTTGGAGTGCAGCCGCGACACGAGCACGCCGAGCTCGCGCTCGCCGCCGCCGCTCGGCAGCGCCGAGTGCCGCACGTGGTAGTCGATGTCGAAGGCGTCGTCCTCGACCCAGCGGTGCACCGGCTGGCGCAGCAGCCGCCGGGTCTGCAGGCGGTAGGTCCACGGCGTCCGGACGGGGGAGGCGCGCACGTCGGCGACGAGGTCGCGCAGCCAGGCGTCGTCGGCGTCCGCCGGCATCGAGAAGTGCAGCAGCGACCCGACGTGCATGAGCGTCTCGGGGGTCTCCCCGATGAGGAAAACGGCGTCCAGCGGCGAGGCCCAGCGCGAGCGCGGCACCCGCCTCAGCCCGCCACGTCGTGGAGCGGGTCGCCGTCGTCGGGGTGCTCGGGCGCTGCGGCGGCGGTGGGCGGGGCCCACGGTCGCCAGGCGCCCTCCTCCTGCGCGAGCCGGTCGGCGACGACGCGGAGGGTGTCGAGGTGGTGGCCGTAGCCGAGGTGCGTCGCGTCGACCTCGACGTTCTCGGCGAGGGGGCCGGGGTCGAGGACGCAGCACTCCCACGCGACGATCCCGTCGGTGCGCGACCAGATGCTCGTCGTCGGCACCTCGAGGGGCGCCGCGCGCAGGGCCAGGGCCTCCTCGGTGAACATCTGGTCGAGGTGGTGGCGGTTCATCACGCGGTACATCGCCCACGCGCGGGTCGCGGCCGGGTGGTGGCGGAACGGGCTGCCGAGCGTGACGACGGAGCGGGTGTAGTGCGGCAGGGCACGGGCCATCTCGCGGGCGTAGATGCCTCCCGCGCTCCAGCCGACGAGGCTGACCCGGCGGCCGTAGCGGTCGTAGACCTCGAGGAGGAGGTCCTCGAGGCGGGCGGCGAGCTCGGGGCTCGCGCCGAGGTTGCGGCCCTGGCGCCAGTCGTGGACCCGGTAGCCGAGGCGGCGCAGGTGCGAGCGGAGGAAGACGGTCGACTCGGGGCCGGCGAGGAAGCCCGGCAGGACGATGACGGGGTGCCCGTCGCCGACCGGCCAGCCGGCGATGTCGCGGGTACGGACGGCCGACGACGCGAGCTCGAGGGCGGCGCGCCACTCGCGGCGGGCCATCCAGAGCGTCGGCGCGGACGGGGCACCGCTGGTCGCATCGAGCCTCGGCATCCTCGCTCCTTCCGTGCGGCGCACCGCCGAGGACCCGGACCCGGGCTCGCGACGCTGCGAATGGGCAGAGGACGAGTGTGGCAGAGCGCGGCTCGGCACGGGAGTCTGTCGGCGGACCCGTGTCCGGACCGTCACCTGCCGCTCCCCGCGTGCATCGATCGTCGCTTTCGTCGATTGCCGCACGGTCGGTCCGGGGTCGGGTGTGCATCGATCGTCGCTTTCGTCGATTGCTGCACGGTCGGGGCGTCGGCGTGTCACACCGTGTGACACGCGCGCGCTGACGTGGCGTGGGCCGCGCCTACCGTGGAGGGATGAGCACGCAGCCCGAGGCCGTCGACGGGTCCACCCGCACCGAGCGCGACACGATGGGGCCGGTCGAGGTGCCGGCCGACCGCTACTGGGGGGCGCAGACCCAGCGCAGCCTCGAGCACTTCGACATCGGCCGCGACACCTTCGTCTGGGGGCGCCCCGTCGTCCGCGGGCTCGGGCTGCTCAAGAAGGCCGCGGCCCTCGCCAACGCCGAGCTCGGGCTGCTGCCGCAGGAGGTCGCGGATGCGGTGGTGCGGGCCGCGGACGAGGTCGCGCGCGGCGAGCTCGACGACCACTTCCCGCTCGTCGTCTTCCAGACCGGCTCGGGCACGCAGTCGAACATGAACGCCAACGAGGTCGTCGCCAACCGGGCGGTCGAGCTGCTCGGCGGCGAGCTCGGCTCCAAGGACCCCGTCCACCCGAACGACCACGTCAACCGCAGCCAGTCGAGCAACGACACCTTCCCGACGGCGGTCCACGTCGCCGTCGCCCTCGAGCTGGCCGAGCGGCTGCACCCGGCGGTCGACGCCCTCTGCGCGGCCCTCGACGGCAAGGCCGCGGAGCTCGGCGACGTCGTCAAGGTCGGGCGCACGCACCTCCAGGACGCGACGCCGGTCACGCTCGGCCAGGAGATCGGCGCGTGGGCCGGGCAGCTGCGCGAGGCGCAGGCCGACGTCCGGTACGCCGGCGAGCGCGTCCTGGCGCTGGCCATCGGCGGCACCGCGGTCGGCACCGGGCTCAACGCCCCGGCCGCGTTCGGCCCCACCGTCGCCCGTCACCTCGAGGCCGAGACCGGGCTCGCGTTCCGGCAGGCCGACAACCTCTTCGTCCAGCTCGCCGCGCACGACGCGCTCGTCGCGGTCTCGTCGTCGCTGCGGACGCTCGCGGGCGGGCTCATGAAGCTGGCCAACGACGTCCGCTGGCTGGCGTCGGGGCCGCGCACCGGCATCGGCGAGCTGCGCATCCCCGAGAACGAGCCGGGGTCCTCGATCATGCCGGGCAAGGTCAACCCCACCCAGTCCGAGGCGATGACGATGGTCGTCACGCGGGTGTTCGGCAACGACGCGACGGTCGGGTTCGCCGGCACGCAGGGCAACTTCCAGCTCAACGTCTTCACGCCGGTCATGGCGCACGCCGTGCTCGAGTCGGTGCGGCTCGCCGCGGACGCCTGCCGCTCCTTCCGCGAGCACTGCGTCGAGGGCCTCGAGGCCGACCGCGAGCGCATCGCCGAGCACCTCGACGCCGACCTCATGCTCGTCACCGCGCTCGCGCCGCACATCGGCTACGACGCCGCGGCGGCCATCGCCAAGCAGGCGCACCGCGACGGCTCGACGCTGCGCGAGGCGGCGCTCGCCTCCGGGCACGTCACCGACGAGGACTACGACCGGTGGGTCGACCCCGCCGCGATGACCCGCCCCGACTGACCCCGCATCTCCCTCTCTCTCACCGCGAACGTGTGTGAAGAACGTCGGTATGCCGACGTTCTTCACACACGTTCGTGGAGAGGTGGGTTCAGCCGGAGAGGAGGCCGCGCAGGTCGTCGGCGGTGAGGGCCCGGCTCATCGCGGCGCCCTCGTCGACGACCCGCGTGAAGAGGTCGCGCTTGCGCTCCTGGAGCGCGACGACCTTCTCCTCGACGGTGCCGCGCGAGACGAGCCGGTAGACGTTGACCGGCCGGGTCTGCCCGATGCGGTGGGCGCGGTCGATGGCCTGCGCCTCGGCGGCCGGGTTCCACCACGGGTCGAGGACGAAGACGTAGTCGGCCTCGGTGAGCGTCAGGCCGAACCCGCCGGCCTTGAGCGAGATGAGGAACACCGGGGCGTCGCCGTCGCGGAAGGCGGCGATCCGGTCGGCGCGGTCGCGGGTGCGGCCGTCGAGGTACTCGTAGGCGATGCCCTCGGCCTCCAGCCGGCGCCGGACGATCGCGAGGAAGCCGGTGAACTGCGAGAACACCAGCGCCCGGTGACCTTCGCCGGCGAGCTCGGTGACGTGCTCGACGAGGGTGTCGACCTTGGCGGACTCGGCGAGGCCGGCGTACTCCTCGTCGACGAGCGAGGGGTCGAGGGACATCTGCCGCAGCGCGGTGAGCGCCCGCAGCACCGCCATCCGATTGCCGTCGAGGTCGTCGATGAGGCCGAGCAGCCGCTGGCGCTCGCGCTGGAGGTGCCGGTCGTAGACGGCGCGGTGGCGGGGGTGGAGGTCGACGGTGAGGACCTGCTCCTGCTTGGGCGGCAGCTCGCGGGCCACGGCCTCCTTGGTGCGCCGCAGCATGAGCGGGCGCACGCGGCGGCGCAGCAGGGCGAGGCGCTCGGTGTCGCCGTCACGCTCGATGGGGGTGGCCCACTGCTCCTTGAACGCCCCCGGCCGCGGGTGCAGCCCCGGCGCGACGATCGACAGCAGGGACCACAGGTCCATCAGCGAGTTCTCGAGCGGGGTGCCGGTGATGGCGAACTTCGCCCGCGCGCTGAGCCGCCGCACCGCCTGGTAGGTCTTGGCCTGGTGGTTCTTGACGAACTGCGCCTCGTCGAGGACGACCGCCGACCACTCGCGCGAGCGCCACGACTCACCGTCGATGCGCGCGACGGTGTACGAGGTGATGACGACCTGCGCGTCCCCGACGGCCGCCGCGAGCGAGCGCCCGTCCTTGCCGCGGGTGCGGTCGACGACGACGGTGCGCAACGACGGCGCGAAGCGCGCGGCCTCGCCCGCCCACGTCGAGAGCACCGACGTCGGCGCGACGACGAGCACGGGGTGCTCGAGCTCGCCGCGCTCGTGGGCCCGCAGGACGAGCGCGAGCATCTGCATCGTCTTGCCGAGGCCCATGTCGTCGGCGAGGACGCCGCCGAGGCCGCAGTCCCACAGGAGCGACAGCCAGCGGAAGCCGTCGACCTGGTACGGGCGCAGCGTCGCCTGGAGGGCCGCCGGCACCTCGGCCGGCTCGACGCCCTCGCCGTCGACGAGCCGGCCGACGGTGCGCCGCCAGCGCTCGCTCTGCTCGTCGACGACCCCGAGCGCCGCGAGCTCCTCCCACAGGCCGACGTGCACCGCCGAGATGCGCAGCGGGTCGGTCGGCTTGTCCTGCAACGAGCGTGCCTCGTCGACGAGCCGGCGCAGCGTCTCGAGCTCGGGGCGGGCGAGCGAGAACCACGTGCCGGAGTCGAGGATGAGGTGCTCGTGGCCGCGGGCGATCGCCTCGATGAGCGGCGCGAGCGGGACGTCCTCGCCGGCGACCGTCACCGAGATGTCGAGGTCGAACCAGTCCGTGGAGGCGCCACCGCCGCCGCCGCCCGGGCCGTCGCTCGTCGACACCTGGATGAGCGGCGCCTCGTCGACCTCGGTGTACTCGGCGACCTCGCCGTGCACCTCGACGTCGAGGAACGGCAGCTCCTCGAGCACCGGCAGCAGACGGCTGAAGGCGATGGTCGTGAAGGCGTGCAGGCGCAGCTCGGGCACGAGGCGCGGGTGCTGCGCGACGACCTGCCAGAGGACGTCGAGGTCGGCGACCTCCGGGACGGCGCGCAGCTCGTCGACGAGCCGGCGCTCGGCGCCGTGGTCGCGCATCGGGTCCGGCTCGTCGGAGCCGAGCGGCACGTGGACGCCGGTCGGGCCGCCGTAGCGGTAGCCCCAGCGCAGGTGGGTGCGGTGCCCGGGCTCGACGGTGACGTCGAGGGCGAGGCGCGGCGGCACGGCGTCCGGCAGGTCGAGCTCGTCGGAGAGGCTGCGGACCCGGGCCTTGCGCCGCAGCGCCGGGAGGTGCGTGACGGTGAAGCGGGCCCAGTCGGCCTCGGGGACGTCGACGACGCCGAGGTCGAGCAGGCGCTGGCGGGAGCCGTCGAGCGGCTCGGTCAGCGCGCCGAGGACGAGGGTGCCGTCGTCACGCAGCCAGAAGCCGGTGGCCGGCGAGCCGACGAGGTGCGTGTCGGTGCCGGGCTCGACGGGCAGGTCGAGGCGCGGGTGCAGCGTGGCGCCGTCGGCGGTGCGCTCGATGTCGACGACGAGCTCGGCGGGGTCGGAGGCGAAGGCGACGTGCCCCTCGCCGGTGAGGTCGGTGAGCAGCCGGACGCCGGCGCGGTCGGCCGAGCGCAGCAGCGACACCCAGCCGCTGCCGAGGTGGTCGAGGAGGATGGCGTCGGGCATCCGGCCGTAGCCGAAGGCCCGGACCGACCGGCGGTGCGCGTCGGCGATGGCGGTGAGCGCGTCGACGTGGTCGTCGGAGTAGGTGACCCGCCCGTAGCCGTAGTAGCCGCCAGCGAAGCTCTCCCAGGAGACTCCGGTGCGGATCCAGGCGCCGCGCACGCCCGGGACGACCGGGCGCAGCCGCAGCTGGGCGCGTCCCGTGTCGTCGGCGACCCGGGCCCGTCCGCCGCGCGCCGCGGCGTCCTCGATGAGCAGGCCGACGGGGGTGACGTGGCGGGGGACGTCGTCGGTGAGGACGCCGCCGAGGGCGCGCTCCCACGCCGGCCGGGGCTCGTCGCCGGGGGCGGCGGGGGTGGGGTCGAGCTCGCGGACGCGGGCGGCGACCGCGACGGCGTGCTTGCAGTCGCTGGCGACCGGGCACGAGCACTCGCTGTGCCAGCGGCGCACCGAACGGGTGCCCACCGACTCGCTGGGCCGCAGCGCGACCTCGGTCGTGTACGTCTCGCCCCGGCTGCCACCGACCCATCCGGTGGCGTGGGCGCCGTCGGAGGACACGTGGACGTCGACGACGCGGCCCTCGCGCGCGTACGCGAGCCCGCGCGCGACGGTGACGGTGCCGCAGACGTCGCCGAGCTCGCGGTTGGTCAGCTCGGCGAGCCGTCCGGCGGTGACGACCCGGGCCACGGGCACCCTCCTCCCACGGGAACGGTCCGTCCCCTGGCGCGACGGACCCGAACACCCCACCGTACGTCGGCGGACCGACATCCGCCGACTCCGTCCACAGGGTCAGGCCGGTCGGTCGGGGAGGTCCAGGACGAACGTCGTGCCCACCCCCGGCGTCGACGCGACCGACACAGTGCCGCCGTGCGCGCGCGCCACGGCGTCGACGACGGCGAGCCCGAGCCCGGACCCCCCGCTGCCGGAGCTGCGGGAGCGGTCGACCCGGTAGAACCGCTCGAGCAGGTGCGGCAGGTGCTCGACGGGGATGCCGGGCCCCGCGTCCGAGACCTCGATGCGCACCCACCCCGGCACGGCGTGCAGCCGCAGCGCGACCGGGGTGCCCGCGGGCGTGTGCCGGACGGCGTTCGACGTCAGCCCGACCACGGCCTGGGTGACGCGGTCGCGGTCCGCGGCGACGACGAGCCGGTCGGGTGCCTCGAGGGTGACGACGCGGTCCGGCGCGACGACCCGCAGGTCCGAGGCGACGTCGCGCAGCACGGCCGCGAGGTCGACCGGCTCGCGGCGGAGCGCGTCCGGCGACTCGAGCCCGGTGAGGTCGAGCAGGCCGTCGACGAGCCGGCGCATCCGGCCGGCCTCGTCGCCGATGCGCCGCATCGCGTCGTCGACCTCGGCGCGGCCCGCCGTGTCGAGCGGGCCGGGCGGGCGGGCGGCGTGCAGCGCGGCGTAGCCCCCGACGGTCGTCAGCGGAGTGCGCAGCTCGTGCGAGGCGTCGGCGACGAAGCGGCGCATCCGCTCGTTGGTGGCCGTCGTCGTGTCGATCATCGTGTTGAGCGCCTCGCCGAGCCGGGCGGCCTCGGTGCCGGGCGGTCCCGGGGGGACGCGGCGGGCGGTGTCGCCGGCGGTGATGGCGCCGGCGGCCTCGGTCATCGCGGCGATGGGCCGCAGCCCGAGCCGGTCGACCCACCACAGCAGCAGCCCGACGAGCACCGCCGCGACGAGGCCGGTCAGCCCGAGCGTCACGGCGAGGCGGCGCGTCGCGACGTCGGCCGGCGTGGTCGGCACGGCGATGACGGCCTGCGCGCGGCCGTTGGGCAGCGTCACCGTCACCACGCGCACGCGCTGGGCGGTGCCGGCCTCCGTCGCGCGACCCTCGGGCGTGGGCACCTGCTCGCCGGGGCCGAGCGCGGGGACGAGGTCGGGGTCGTCCTGGGGCGCGAGCACGGTCGTGAGTCGGCCGTCGGCGGTCATCCGGCCGACGTAGACGTCGCTGAGGGCCGCGGTCGCGACGGCCCCCTCGGCGCGCTGCGACGCGAGGAGGACGGCGCGGGGATTCTGGGCGAGGGCCGCGATCTCGGCGTCGAGCCGCCCGAGGAGGAAGGCGCGCTGCACGACGACGACCGCGCTGCCGGCGACGGCCGCGACGACCGCCAGCACGGCCGCGGCGACGAGCAGCCGGCGGCGCAGCGTCATCAGGGCTCCCGGACGCTGTAGCCGACCCCGCGGACGGTGTGGAGGAGCTTGGGCTCGACGGTGTCGACCTTCTTGCGCAGCGTCGAGACGAACGACTCGATGATGGCGCTCTCACCCGCGAAGTCGTACTGCCACACGTGGTCGAGGATCTGCGCTCGGGTGACGACCCGGCCGGCGTTGACGAGCAGGAGCCGCAGCAGGCTGAACTCGGTCGCCGTGAGGTGGACCTCGGTGTCACCACGCCACACCCGGTGCTGGTCCTCGTCGAGCACGAGGTCGTGGACCCGGTGGCGGGCGCTCGGGGCGGCCGCGGTGCCGGCGCGGCGCAGCGCGACGTGCACGCGGGCCACGAGCTCCTCGAGGGCGAAGGGCTTGGTCACGTAGTCGTCGCCGCCGCTCGTCAGGCCGCGCACCCGGTCGGCGGTGTCGCTGCGGGCGGTGAGGAAGAGGACGGGGGTCGTGCTGCCCGTCGCGCGCAGCCGCCGCAGCACCTCGAACCCGTCGAGGTCGGGGAGCATCACGTCGAGGACGACGACGTCGGGGTCGGTGCGCGCGGCGGCGGCCAGGGCCTCCTCGCCGCTCGCCGCGGCGGTCACGTCCATCCCGGCGAGGCGCAGTGCTGACGTGACGAGGTAGGCGATGTTCTCCTCGTCGTCGACGACGAGGACGCGCGGGGCGGGGGTGGGGTCGGCCACGGGGCCACCGTCCCACGGCGGGGTCGCGCCCGTCTGGAGGAAACCTCGGGACTTCCTGAAGACGCTCGTCCCTCGCCCCCTCCCCGACTTCTTGCGAGTTCCGCCGCTCGACACGCCGCGCCACGGCGGGTCGAGCGGCGGAACTCGCAATCAGTGCGGTCCTCCCGACCTCGGTCTTCAGGAAGTCGCGAGGTCGGCCTGCGGTGGCCGCGAGGGTCGGCGCGCATCGTCGTCACCGTCAGCCCAGGACCCACCCCGCAAGGAGCCCCCGATGCCCGCCCTCCGCACCTCCCTCGTCGCGCTCGCCGTCGGCGGCGCCGCCGTCGCGACCGGCGTCGTCGCGACGACCGCCGCCACCGCCGCCCCCGCGCCCGTGGCCGCCGTCGATGCCGTGAGCGCCGCGAACGCCGACGACGCCGCCCCGCAGGCTCGCATCCACCCCGGCCGCGCCTGGTGGAAGAAGCTGAGCGACACCCAGCGCCAGTGCCTCGAGGACGCGAAGGTCACCCGACCGGTCGGCCCGCTCGACGACGCCGAGAAGGCCGCGCTGCGCGAGCAGGTGACCGCGGCCGCTCAGACGTGCGGCGTCGAGCTGCCCTTCCCCAAGGCGCGCGCCTTCTGGGGCAGCCTGAGCGACACCCAGAAGCAGTGCCTCGACGACGCGAAGGTCACCCGCCCCTGGGGGCCGATGACCAAGGACCAGCGCCGCGAGGTGCGCGCCGACCTCGAGGCGGCCGCGGAGAAGTGCGGCGTCGAGCTGCCCCAGAAGCCGGCCAACCGCGTGCCGGCCACCTCCCCCACCCCGGCGCCCACCGCCTCCTGACGCACGACGCGGGCTACACCGCAGTACGTGACGCTCCAGCGACACGTACTGCGGTGTAGCCCGCGCTGCGGTGCCTCGGGGTCAGGCCGTGACGTGCGCGTCCGTGACGGCGAGGGCACGGTCGAGGATGTCGAGGCCCTCGGTCAGCTCCTCGGCGGTCGTCGTGCACGGCGGCACGACGTGCAGCCGGTTGAAGTGGGTCATCGGCCACAGGCCCTCGGCCTTGCACGCGGCCATCAGCTCGCCCATCGGCTTCGCGGCCTCGCCCGAGGCGTTGTAGGGCACGAGCGCCTCGTTCGTCGTCGCGTCCTTGACGAGGTCGAGCGCCCAGAACATCCCGAGGCCGCGAACCTCACCGACCGAGGGGTGCGCGGCGCGGATCTCCTCCAGGCGCGGCCCGATGACGGTGTCGGCCATCTTCCGGACGTGCTCGAGGATGCCCTCCTCCTCGAAGATCCGCATCGACGCGACGGCCGAGGCGCAGGCCAGCGGGTGGCCGGAGTAGGTGAGGCCGCCGGGGTAGGGGCGGTCGTCGAACGTGGCCGCGACCTTGCTCGACATGACGACGCCGCCGAGCGGCACGTAGCCGCTGTTCACTCCCTTCGCGAAGCAGATGAGGTCGGGCGCGAGGTCCCAGTGGTCGACGGCGAACCACTCGCCGCAGCGCCCGAAGCCGGCCATCACCTCGTCGGCGATCCAGAGGATGCCGAACTCGTCGCACAGCTCGCGGACGCCGGCGAGGTAGCCGTCCGGCGGCACGAGGATCCCGTTGGTACCGACGACGGTCTCGAGCATGATCGCCGCGATCGTCTGCGGACCCTCGACCATGACCGTGTCGCGCAGGTGCTGCAGCGCGCGCTCACACTCCTGCTCCGGCGAGGTGGAGTGGAACGCCGACCGGAAGGGGTACGGGCCCCAGAAGTGCACGAACCCCGGTGCGCCGGGCTCGGACCCCCAGCGGCGCGGCTCGCCGGTCGCGAGGATCGAGCCGCTCGTCGCGCCGTGGTAGCTGCGGTACGTCGTGAGGATCTTGTGGCGGCCGGTGTGGATGCGCGCCATCCGCATCGCGTTCTCGGTGGCCTCCGCGCCGCCGTTGGTGAAGAAGACCTTGTCGAGGCCCTCGGGGGCGCGCTCGGCGATCATCCGCGCGGCCTCGGAGCGCGACTCGTCGGCGAAGCTCGGCGCGATGGTGCACTGCCGGGCCGCGGCCTCCTGGATGGCGGCGACGAGCTTCGGGTGCTGGTAGCCGATGTTGACGTTGACGAGCTGGCTCGAGAAGTCGAGGTAGCGCTTGCCCTCGAAGTCCCAGAAGTACGAGCCCGACGCGCCGGCGATCGGCAGCGGCGCGATCTGGGCCTGCGCGGACCACGAGTGGAAGACGTGGGCGCGGTCGTCGCGCGCGACCTGGGCGCCCTTCTCGCTGTCGGGCTGGACGTCGGGGGAGGCGAACTCGGTCATCGGGCGGCCTTTCGGGGTCGGGCTGAGGCGAACTGGTCGGGGTCGGTGCGTCAGGCGGTGGGGCGGTACGGACGTGTCGTGCGGGTGGTCCAGTCGGCGACGAGCAGCGGGTCGAGGTAGAAGCCCTGCTCCTCCGCCCAGGCCAGGTGTGCCTCGACCGCCGGTGTGCCCCAGGCGTGCTCGTCGCGGGCGAGCATCCAGAGGGCGGAACGGTCGGGCGTGCCGACGAGCGCGGTGGAGTAGTCGTCGGCCAGGCGCATCACCCAGTAGTTGCCCTCGGACGACACCGGGACGAAGCGGACGAGTCCGCCGAAGCGCACCCGCAGCCGGTCCTTGCTCTCCTCGGCGCCCTCCGCCGGGGTGGCCGAGCCGTCGATGGAGTGCTCGAGCTCGTCGCCGCGGTGGCTCTCGTTGTGCACGCCGACCGAGCCGTCGACGTGCAGCGTGTACTCGGCGATGCTCACCGTCGCGTCGTCCTGGAAGGTCATCGGCAGGCGGGCGAGCTCGTACCAGCGGCCGGCGTACCGGGCGAGGTCGACGGACCCGGCCGTGGGCGGCGGCGGACGGTCGTCGCCGCGGACGAGGTCGACGACGCGGTCGACCGCACCGCTGACGATGTTCGCGGCGGTACGCAGGGGATCGCCGGGCAGCAGCTCGCTCATCCCCTCACGGTAGGCGAGGAGACCCGGCGCGCGCCCGCCCGGAGCGGACGGCGCCACGTCAGCCCGGCAGCGTGAAGATCGTGCGGTGCCACGGCTTGTGCGCCTCGCCGGTGATGTCGTGCATGACGTGCTTGACGTTCGTGTACTCGTCGAACGAGTACGCCGACATGTCCTTGCCGAAGCCCGAGGACTTGTACCCGCCGTGCGGCATCTCGCTGATGATCGGGATGTGGTCGTTGACCCACACGCAGCCGGCGGCGATCTCGCGGGTCGCGCGGCCGGCGCGGTAGGTGTCGCGGGTCCAGGCCGAGGCGGCCAGCCCGAACTCGGTGTCGTTCGCCAGGCGGATGGCCTCGTCGTCGTCGTCGAACGGGACGACGACGAGCACCGGGCCGAAGACCTCGTCGCGCCAGATCTCCGAGTCCAGCGGCACGTCGGCGACGACGGTCGGCGCGTAGTAGCAGCCCCGGGCGAGGTCGCCGCCGGGGGTCGCGCCGCCGCGGACGACGCGGGCGTACCCGCGGGCGCGCTCGACCATCCCGGCGACCTTGTCGAGGTGCGCGCGCGAGGACAGCGGGCCGAGGTCGGTGGCCGGGTCCGCCGTCGGGCCCATCCGCACGGAGCCGTAGAGGTCGGCGACGCCCCGGACGAACTCGTCGTACACGGAGCGGTGGACGATGGCCCGCGCCGCAGCGGTGCAGTCCTGCCCGGCGTTGATGAGGTTGCCGGCGACGGCGCCGTGGACCGCGGCCTCGAGGTCGGCGTCGTCGAACACGACGAACGGCGCCTTGCCCCCGAGCTCGAGGTGGACGCGCTTGCCGGTGGCCGCGGCCGTGCCCATGACCCGGCGGCCGACGGCGGTCGAGCCGGTGAACGACGTCATCGCGACGCCGGGGTGGGCGACGAGGTGCTCGCCGGCGACCGGCCCGGTGCCGGTGACGACGTTGACGACCCCGGGGGGCGCGCCGGCCTCCGTGAAGGCCTCGGCGAAGGGGAGCGAGGTCAGCGGCGTGATCTCGGCCGGCTTGAGGACGATCGTGTTGCCCGCGGCGATGGCCGGCAGCACCTTCCAGGCGGCCATCTGAAGGGGGTAGTTCCACGGGGCGATCGAGCCGACGACGCCGATCGGCTCCCGGCGGATCGTGCTCGTGTGGTCGGCGGAGTACTCGCCGGTGGCCATGCCGTCGAGGCGGCGGGCGGCAGCGCCGAAGAACGCGGTGTTGTCGACGGTGCCCGGCACGTCGAACTCGCGCGCGAGGCGGATCGGCTTGCCGGCCTGGCGCGACTCGAGCTGTGCGAGCTCCTCCGCGCGCTCATCGAGGATGGCCGCGGCCTTGAGCAGGACGGCGGAGCGCTCGGCCGGGGTCGCGCGCGACCAGTCGGCGTACGCGGCGGTGGCGGCGTCGACGGCGGCGTCGACGTCGTCGGTGCCGGCGAGGACGACGGACTCGACCACCTCGTCCGTGCCGGGGTCGAGGACGTCGAAGCGCTCGCCCGTGCTGCCGGTCCGCCGCTCACCGGCGATGTACTGGTGCATGCCGGCGAGCATACGGGTGCGCCCCCGCTGCCGGAAAGGGCAGCGGGGGCGCGATGAGACGACGGATTCCGTCGCGGTGGGGCGCGACGGCTGGTCGCATCAGTGCTGGTAGGTCCCGTGGATGACTGCTCGGCCGAGGGTCTTGAAGGCGAGGTTGAACGAGACGACGGCCGGCGAGGCGTCGGCGTCGACCCCGAGCGTGGGCTCGGAGACGGCGTGGACGACGAGGTAGTAGCGGTGCGGCACGTCGCCCTCGGGCGGGGCGGCGCCCGTGAAGCCGTGCTCGCCGCCGTCGTTGCGGACGTGGAAGGCCTTGCCGGGCAGCTCGCCCGCCGCGGCGCCGGCCGGCAGCGACGTGACGTCGGCGGGCACGTCGACGAGCACCCAGTGCCAGAAGCCCGACGGGGTGGGGGCGTCCGGGTCGAAGACGGTGACGACGTAGCTCTGCGTGCCCTCGGGGGCGCCGCTCCAGGAGACCTGCGGTGAGGTGTTGCCCTGGTCGGCGACCTGGTCGTCCTTGAGGGGCGCGCCGTCGGTCACGTCCTCGCTGGTCACCGTGAAGGACGGGACGGCGGGCAGCATCTCGTACGGGTTCGGGGCGGTGGGGCGCTCGAGGCTCATGCGGTCATCTCCTGCGACGTCGGGGGGGTGCGGTCCCTGTGGCCAACCCCGCGGTGCCCCCACTTATTGCGAGTTCGACCGCCAGGCACGCCTGGGGACGGTGTGTCGAGCGGCCGAACTCGCAATGAGTCGGGAAGGGGGCGGGGGTCACCAGGAGCTCTTGGTGACCCCCGGCAGCTCGCCACGGTGGGCCATCTCGCGCAGCCGGACCCGCGAGAGCCCGAACCGGCGGTACACCGCCCGCGGCCGGCCGTCGACGACGTCCCGGCTCACGAGACGGGTCGGGGAGGCGTCGCGGGGGAGGCGCTGCAGCCCGAGCCGGGCCGCAGCGCGCTCCTCCTTGCTCGCGCGCGGGTCGCTGGCCGCCCGCTTGAGGGCGGCCCGTCGCTCCGCGAACCGGGCGACGACCGCGCGCCGTCGCTCGTCGGCGACGCGCAGGCTCCGCTTGGCCATCAGCGCGACTCGCGGAACTCGACGTGCCGGCGGACCTTCGGGTCGTACTTGCGCAGGACGAGCCGCTCGGGGTCGTTGCGCCGGTTCTTCTCGGTGACGTAGCTCGTGCCCGTCCCCGCGCTCGAGCGCAGGATCACCTTCGGGCGGACGTCGGCGGACTTCTTCGCCATCAGAGCTTCACTCCCTTCCGGAGCAGGTCGGTGACGACCGCGTCGATGCCGCGGGCGTCGATGGTCTTGATGCCCCGGGCGGACACCGTGAGCCGCACGAACCGGCCCAGGCTCGGCACCCAGTAGCGCTTGTGCTGGACGTTGACGTCGAACCGGCGCTTGGTGCGGCGGTGCGAGTGCGAGATGCGGTGGCCGAAGCCGGGGGTGGCTCCGGTGACCATGCACGTGCGGGACACGGGTGGGACCTCCTGGGTGGTTGCGGTGGCGCGGCCACCTTGACATATAATGAGAACCGTTATCAAACTATTCCCGACCCGGAAGGAGGGGCGCGTGCGTCCCGGCATCCACCCGCGCTACGAGCAGGTCGTCTTCCGCGACCGCTCGACCGGCGCGATGTTCCTCACCCGCTCGACCCGCGTGCCCGAGGCGACGGTCGAGCTCGACGGCGCGACCTACCCGGTCATCGACGTCGAGGTCTCGGCCGACTCCCACCCGTTCTGGACCGGACGGGCCCGCACCCTCGACAGCGAGGGCCGTGTCGAGCGGTTCAACCGTCGCTACGGCCGGCGCGGGAGCGCGTCGTGAGCCGCGTCCCCGTCTTCCTCGTCACCGGCCTCGACGCCGACTCGATGGCCGCCGCGACCATCGGCCTGCAGTTCGACCTGCCGGACGCCGTCGTCGTCCGGCACGACCTCGACGCCGCGGCCGGGCACCTCGTGCGGACCGTCTCGGACCTCACCGGGCTGCTCGAGCGCGAGGTCGTGCCGCTCGAGCACGCCTGCTCCAGCTGCGCCGTGCGCGAGGACGTCCTGCCGACCCTGGAGCGCCTCGGCTCCCTCGGGCGCTGGGGCGCCGTCGTCGCCCACCTGCCGGTGGCCGCGGACGGGCTCTCGGTCTGCCGCGTCCTCGGCTGGGACCCCGCGGTCGCCCCGAGCGTGCGCATCGCCGGGGTCGTCGCGGCCCTCGACGGTGCCCGCGTCCTCGACGACGTCCTCGGCGACGAGATCCTCCCCGAGCGCGACCTCGGGACGCTCGGGACCGACCGGCGCGGGGTGGGCGAGGTGCTCGGCGGGATGGTCGAGTACGCCGACCTCGTGGCCCTCTTCGGCGAGACGCCCGATGCCGGGGTCCAGCTGGTCACCCACCTCGTGCGCCCCGGCGCCCTCGTGACCCGCGACTGGCCCGGGCTGCGGGCCGAGCAGCTGCTGCCGGGCCTGCACGACCACGACGCCACCGAGGCGTGGGTCGGCGAGGTCCACGACGGCCCGAGCCGCGCCGCCGAGGGGCGCCACGTGTGGAGCCTCGAGCTCATCGCCGACCGGCCCTTCCACCCGCAGCGCCTCCACGACCGCGTCGACGTCCTCGGCGGCGGCCCGTTCCGTTCGCGCGGGTGCTTCTGGCTGGCCAGCCGGCCGGGCGCCATCGGCGTCTGGGACGGCGCGGGCGGGCAGCTGAGCGTCGGCCTCCAGGGGGAGTGGGGGCGCTCCCGGCCGATGACGCGCCTGCTCGTCACGGGCCTGCGGGAAGACGACGCGCGCGAGGAGCTGCGCCGCGTCTTCGTCGAGTGCCTGCTCACCGATGCCGAGCTCGCGGCGCGCGGCCCGTACTGGGACGTCGCCGACGACGGTCTCGAGCCCTGGCTCGGCCCCATCCGCCGGGTCGCCTGACCCGGTCGACCACCCACCCGAGAGAAGGAGGCCCGCCGTGGCCGTCCCCAAGCGCCGCACGTCGCGCAGCAACACCCGTCACCGCCGGGCGAACTGGAAGGCCGCCGTGCCCGACCTCGTCCCCGTCACGGTCGACGGCCGCGAGGTCGTCGTCCCCCGTCGCCTCGTCCGGGCCGTCGCCGAGGGGCGGGTGGAGGTGCGATGAAGGTGCGCGCGAGCATCCGGTCGCTCAAGAACGCGCCCGGGTCCCAGGTCGTGCGTCGGCGCGGCCGGGTCTACGTCATCAACCGCCAGAACCCGCGCTTCAAGGCGCGCCAGGGCTGAGGGCCGTCGGCGGCGGCCCGCGCGCCGCCCGACACAGGGGTTCGTCCACGAGACCCCGGCTCCGAGCCGGGGTCTCGTGGACATTTCGGGGTGACCCCGAAAAGGGGAGGCGCGAGGGGCGCGTGGGGCGGGGACGCGAACGGGGCGCCGACCGGACGGTCGGCGCCCCGTTCGGGCGTGTGCTGCTGCGTCAGCCGTTGACGGCGCGCTTGAGCTGCGCGGCGGCCTTGAAGCCGACCGACGTCGACGCGGCGATCTGGATCTCGTCGCCGGTCTGCGGGTTGCGGCCGGTGCGGGCGGCGCGCTCGCGGGTCTCGAAGCTGCCGAAACCGGCCAGCTTGACGTCCTCGCCCTTGGCGAGGTGCTCGACGACCACGTCGAGGGCCGCGTTGATGATCTCCTCGGCGGCGGACGCGGAGACGTCCGTGCGCTGCGAGACGGCCTGGGCGATGTCCTTCTTGGTCGACATGGGACCTTTCCTCGTTGTCGTGTGGTGCTGAAGTTCCGACGCTACCGCCGGGGTGTGTCCGGCGGCGTCAACGGTCAGTCTGCCGGGTCCGTTCCCCCATCGGGCCACTGGTCCCCCCACCCGGCGTGGCGCGCGGCCCGGTAGCGCGGGCCCTGACGCCTGCTGACGACCTCCGCGGAGGCGCTCCCGTCGGCACGGCAGAGCTCCAGCCGGACCAGTCCCTTGCGGGTCTGCGGATGCCGCAGCACCCGTCCCGCGGGCAGGTCGGCGAGGGCCGGGCCGCGCCGCGCGACGACGTACGACACCTTCTCGTCCTCGTGCCCGAGCGCCGCCCCCTTGAGACGGCGGTGCAGCGCCGTGCGGTCGAGCCGGACGGCCAGGTGGCACCAGTCGCCGGCGGCGGCGAGGGGGCAGGCGAGCTCGTGCGGGCACGGGGCGAGGACGTGCCAGCCGGCCGCGAGCAGCCGGTCGCGCGCCGCGACGACGGCCGCGAACCCCCGCGGCGTCCCGGGCTCGACGACGGCGACGACGTCCGCGGCGTCCGCGGCGGCGTCGACGACCCGCTCCTGCAGCCCGGCGTCGAGCTCGCCCAGCAGGTAGGCGACGGTCGCGAGGTCGGCCGCCGGCAGTGCGGCGCCGTCCCCGAGGTCCCGCCGCGTCCAGCGGGCGCCGCTCACCGCGGGCGGCCCGTGGTGCCCCACCGCCTTCCCCACCGCCAGCGCGTCGGCGGAGCCGTCGACGACCTCCACCGACGCCAGCCCCTCGAACGCCTCCGACACCGCCCACGCCGCGGCGCCGGTGCCACCCCCGACGTCGACGAGCGAGCGCGGGGCGAGGTCGGGGGCGACCTCGAGCGCGTACCGCAGGACGCGCGCGACGGCGGCGTGCGTCGCCGGCATCCGGTAGGCGGCGTAGGCGGTGGCCGCCACGCGGTCGGCCAGCACCTGCTCGGCCGGCGGCCTCCCTGACCGGTACACGTCGATGAGCCGGGTCGTCGCCCGGCGCAGGGCCTCGGCGTCGGCGCCGTCGAGGACGGCCTCGAGGGCGCGGTTCAGCGGAGCGGGCACGCCCCATCCTCCTACGCTGGGAACGGTCCCCCGCAGGAGGTCGGATGTCGCGCCGCATCCTCGTCGTCGACGACGAGCCCGAGATCCGCACCGTGCTGCGCGCCTACCTCGAGGCCGAGGGCCACCTCGTCGCCGAGGCGGCCACCGGCGCCGAGGCGCTGCGCCGGGCGCTCGCGACCGACGGCAGCGCCCCCGACCTCGTGCTGCTCGACATCGGCCTGCCGGACCTCGACGGCCTCGACGTGCTGCGGACGCTGCGTCGCTCGTCGGACGTCTACGTCGTCCTCGTCACCGCGCGCGCCGAGGAGGTCGACACGCTCGTCGGGCTCGCGACCGGGGCGGACGACTACGTGACCAAGCCGTTCAGCCCGCGCGAGGTCGTCGCACGGGTCCGGACCGTGCTGCGCCGCAGCCGCGCGGCGGACGGCCCCGGCGCGCCGGCGGACGACGGCGTCCTGCGCCTCGACGGGCTGGAGCTCGACCCGGCCCGCCGCGAGCTGCGCGTCGAGGGGCGCGACGTGCGCCTCTCCGCCCTGGAGTTCGACCTCCTGCACGCGCTCGCCGCCTCTCCCGGACGGGTGTTCAGCCGGGCGCAGCTCCTCGAGGAGGTCTGGGGCTACGACTTCTACGGCGACCCCCGGGTCGTCGACGTGCACGTCCGCAGCATGCGCCGCGCGCTCGGCGACGACGCCGCAGACCCGCGCGTCATCGGCACCGTCCGCGGGGTCGGCTACAAGCTGCTGCTGCGTCCCGAGGGGGAGCCGTGAACCGCGTCGCCGTCCGCCTCGTCCTCAGCCACCTCGTCGTCGCTCTGCTCGGCGGGCTCGCGACCGTGCTCGTCGTGCGGGCGCTGACGCCGGTCATCTTCGACCGGACGGCCGGCATGGGCGGGATGATGATGGGCCGCGGCCCGGGCTCCGGCACGCAGCAGCAGGTGCGCACCCAGGTCGCCGACGCGGTGACGCAGGCGATCGGCGTCGGGCTGCTCGTCGGCGTGGTCGCCGCCGCCGGCTTCGGGGCGCTCGCGGCGACGCGTCTGGTCCGCCCGCTGCGCCGGGTGGGGGAGACGACCCGCCTCATCGCGCAGGGCCGGTACGACGTGCACGTCGAGCCGCCGCGCGAGCGGGAGCTCGCCACGCTCGCCGACGACGTCAACACCCTCGGCCGCGCGCTCTCGGAGACCGAGGCGCGGCGGACGCGTCTGCTCGGCGAGGTCGCCCACGAGATGCGCACGCCGCTCACCGTCGTCGACGGCTACGTCGAGGGGATGATCGACGGCGTCCTGCCGACCGGCCCCGAGCAGCTCGGCAAGGTCGCGGACGAGGTCCGGCGGCTGCGCCGGCTGGCCGAGGACCTCTCCGCGCTCTCGTGGGCCGAGGAGGGCCGGCTCGCGCTGGAGCCCCGCCCGACGGACGTCGCGGCGCTCGTCACCGCGGCGGGCGAGCGGCTGCGGCCCCAGGCGGAGGACGCCGGCCTCGACCTCGTCCTCGTCGTGGGCGGACCGGTGGAGGCGGTCGTCGACCCGGACCGCGTCGCCCAGGTCGTGACCAACCTCGTCGGCAACGCGGTGCGCGCCACGCCCGCCGGCGGTCGCGTCGAGGTGGCCGTCTGGGCCGCGTCCGGGAGCGCCGTCGTCACCGTCGAGGACACCGGGGAGGGCCTGGCCGCCGAGGACCTCGAGCGCGTCTTCGAGCGCTTCTACCGGGTGCCCGGGCGTCGCCGGTCGGGTGCGGACACGGGGTCGGGCATCGGTCTGACGATCGCGCGCGACATCGTCCGCGCCCACGGCGGCGACCTCGTCGCGACCTCGGACGGCCCCGGGCGGGGTGCTCGCTTCGAGGTGACCCTGCCGCAGCAGGGAGGCGGCAGGGTCACGCGCGGTCCGGCCGGGCCCGGGGCCTGATCCGGAGGTGGGCGTCAGCCGGCGTCGAGCATCGGGCAGTCCGTCGTCCGGGAGTTCCCGGCGCCGCCCCCGGCGCCCCGGCCCCCGCGGCCGGACATCATCCCGCCGCGACCCCGGCCGGCCATGCCGTCGGAGGACCCGGGGCCGGACATCGTGCCGGTGACGGTCTGCCCGTCGGCCGCGGCCGTGAAGGCCCGCAGGTGCATCTGCGACCCGCGGACGAGGCGGCCGAGGACGGCGTCGACGTCGCTCGGGAGGTCGGCGGCGATGGTCTTCTCGAGGTCGGCGATGTCCCGCTGCTCGAGCGCGACGCCGACGTCGTACGCGTCGTCGAGCGAGCGCCGTGCCTTGGCCCACCAGGTGTCGTAGAGCTGCTGCACGGCCGGGTCGGCGTAGTGCCCGGCGGCCGAGCCGTCGGCGGGGTCGGTGACCCCGTAGCGGTCGAGCAGGCCCGACACCGCGTCGAGGTGGCGCTGCTCGCTCGTCGTGATGCGGCTGAACGGCAGGGCGCCGTCGTAGCGGTCGGCGATCGCGGCGTAGAGGTCGCGGGCCATCCGCTCCTCGTCGCTCGCGAACCGCAGCGCGTCGGTGAGGGCGGGGGTGGCGGTCGCGGTCCCCGCGGTCGGGGTGGCGGCGGAGGACTGGCCGGCGGCGAGCCCGACGGCGAGCAGGGCTCCGGCCCCGATCGCGGCGAGGGTGGCGGTGCGGGTGCGTCCCATGGTGTGCTCCTGGGGGTCGGTGGGATGGTGACGACCCATGGCACCGCGGGCGTGTGAAGCGCCCCGGACGGCCGGTGCGAAGCCTTCGTGAAGGTGCCCGCGGGGATGAACTCGCGCCTCCGGGGCGTTCTCCCTCTCGACAGCGCGTCCGGGAATATACCCATAGGGGTATCCTGTTGACCGATCCGAACCCGTTCCCCCGACTCCGAGGAGCTGACATGGCCACCGTGGACCTCACGGCCGAGACCTTCGAGAAGACCGTCACCGACGAGGGCATCGTGCTCGTCGACTGGTGGGCGTCCTGGTGCGGCCCGTGCCGCCAGTTCGCGCCGACGTACGAGAAGTCGAGCGAGGCGCACGACGACATCACCTTCGGCAAGGTCGACACCGAGGCCGAGCAGGCGCTCGCCGGCGCCGCGCAGATCACCTCGATCCCGACGCTCATGGGCTTCCGCGACGGCATCCTCGTCTTCCGCCAGGCCGGTGCGCTGCCGCCCGCCGCGCTCGAGCAGGTCGTCGAGGGCATCAAGGGCCTCGACATGGACGAGGTCCGGGCTCAGGTCGCGGCCCAGTCCGACGCGAACTGACGGTCGCGCTTGACGGTCTGAATACCCCTGGGGGTATTCTTCCGTCATGACGCGCACCATCGACATCCCCACCCTCGCCGCCCGCCACGCCGACGGCGCGTTCGTCCTCGACGTCCGCGAGCCGGCCGAGTACGTCCGGGGCCACGTCCCCGGCGCCGTGCTCGCGCCGCTCTCGCGGGTCGCCACCGTCCTCGGGTCCATCCCGAAGGACCGCACCGTCCACGTCGTCTGCGCGAGCGGCAACCGCAGCCGCGCCGGCGCCGACCTGCTGACCGGGCTCGGCTACGACGCGGTGAGCGTCGAGGGCGGCACCTCGGCCTGGGCCGCCTCCGGGCGACCGCTGGTCACCGGCCGCCAGGCCGCCTGAGACAGGAGAACCCCCGTGTCCGCACCCGCTCGCCCCACGTCAGGTACCGCGGGGGGTACGCTCGACGCCTTGTCGTCGATCGCCCCCGGAGGCCCCAGCATGGAGCTCGACCCCACCGAGATGCAGGCCGTCGTCAAGCGGCTCAAGCGGGCGCAGGGCCAGATCGGCGGCATCCTCAAGATGATCGAGGACGGCCGCGACTGCCAGGACATCGTCACGCAGCTCGCCGCCGTCTCGAAGGCCCTCGACCGGGCCGGCTTCGCCGTCATCGCCCTCGGGCTGCGGCAGTGCATCACCAACCCCGAGGCCGGCTCCATGGACGTCGAGTCGATGGAGAAGCTCTTCCTCTCGCTCGCCTGACCGGGAGGTCGTGATGGACTCCGTCGCCTGGGACGCCCGGTACTCGGGCTCCGACCTCGTCTGGTCCGCCGGCCCGAACACGTTCGTCGAGGAGCTCGTCGGGCCGATGGCGCCGGGGTCGGTGCTCGACGTCGCCGCGGGTGAGGGCCGCAACGCCCTCTGGCTCGCCGAGCGCGGATGGGACGCGACGTCGGCCGACTTCTCGCCGGTCGCCGTCGAGCGGGCGCGCGACATCGCCGGCCGGCGGCTCGGTGCCGACGCGGGGCCCTTCCGGGCGCTGGTCGCCGACGCGCTCGAGCCCCTGCCCACGGCGCCCTCCGGCGACGGCTACGACCTCGTGCTCTTCGCGTACCTGCAGCTGCCCGACGCGCAGTGGCGCCGGGCGCTGGCCCGCGGCGTCGAGGCCGTCCGGCCCGGAGGCGCCGTGCTCGTCGTGTGCCACGCCTCCCGCAACCTCGCCGACGGCGTCGGCGGGCCGCAGGACCCGGCCGTGCTCCACGACCCGGACGACGTCCTCGCCGCGGCGGCCGACCTGCCCGTCGAGGTCGTCTCGTCCGACCTGCGCGAGCGGGTCGTCGACGGCGCCGACCGGCCGGCCCTCGACACGGTGGTCCTCCTCCGTCGGGTTGCCGACTAGGTACCCCCGGGGGTATGCTGTCGACGTACCCCGAGACCCCGTCCCCGAGGAGGACCCCCCATGTGCCGAGCCGTCAGCTGCCGCAAGTGCGGGAAGACGACGTGGGCCGGCTGCGGCCAGCACGTCGACCAGGTGATGCGCGGCGTGCCGTCGTCCGACCGCTGCAAGGGCCACGAGGGCGAGCCGAGCACCGGCTTCCTCGGCAAGCTGTTCGGCCGCTGAGCCGCTCCGACCGCCGCGCCGCCCCGTCGGGTGGCGCGGCGTCGTCGTGCCCGGGGTGATGGCGCCCCCGGTGGCGCCGGACGTGGGGTGATCACCCCACCTCCCGCGCCACGGAGCGCGCCGCGACGACCACCACGGTGCGCACCCTGCGGGTCGACCCTGGTTCGTCCCTGACTCCCCGTCGGGGCCCGTGACTTCTCCCGCGCCGTCGAGCAGGCTTCTCCACGCCGCACGATCCCGACGTGGAAGGACCCCCCGAGTGACCGCCTCGCCCGCACCCGTCACCCCGACCGCCGCCGACCGCTTGCGTCGTCACCTCGGCGCGTGGGCGGCCGTGCTCCTCACCGTCGCGGTCTTCGTCGTCCCGGCCGGCGTGGTCGCCCTGCGGGGCTTCGGCGGCGAGCCGGCCCTGCGGTCCGCGGTCGTCTCGGCGTTCGTCGGCGCCGACCTGTCCGCCCCCGTCGCGGGTTCGTCGGACCTCGCGGCGCTGGTCGCCACCTGGCGGGAGTTCCACCTCGTCAAGGCGCTGCTCGCCGGCCTGCTCGTGCTCGTCCTCGTGGGTCTGGTGTCGTCGGTGCGCCGACGGGCCGAGGCCTCCGTGCCCGGCCGCCGGCGTCGGGTGCTGCGGTCGGCCTACGCCGGCGCGCTGGTCTGGCTGCTCGGGGCGCTCACCCTCCTGCTCGCCAACCTCCAGGGCGCGGCGGCGCCGTTCGCGTCCGTGGCCTCCTTCCTCCCGCCCGGCGGCACCGGTGCCGTCGGTGGGGTGCTGGGCGACCTCGGCGGAGCGCTCGAGGCCGGCTCCCCGTCGTCGGTCGGGGGTGTCGTCGGGGAGCTGCTGCGCGACTTCACCTGGTACCACGCGGTGTTCGCGGTCCTGGCCGCCGTGACCGGCACAGCGCTCTGCGTTGAGGCAGTCCGTGCCGTGTGGCGCCGGTGGCGTCTGCGTGGTCCGCGGTCGGTCGGGCAGCCGACGTGGCTCCTGCGGGCGGGTCTCCTCGGCGGCGCCGGCGCGGTCTTCCTGCTGCTCGCGCTCGCCAACGTCAGCACCTGGCTCCGACCCGTCCCCGCCCTCGTGGCCTCTCTCGACGGCTGACGCCGCACGCCCGCACAGGAGAAGCAGCATGAGCACGACCTCCAGCACCGTCCCCGTCCCCGCGCCGGCGCCGACCCGCACGTCCGGCCCGAGCCGGCTGGTCGGGGGCGCAGCGATCGCCGTCGCGGTCGGGATCGTCACCGAGAACGCCGTGCTGGCGGCGGCCGGCGCACCCGGCTACGACGCGCCGATGGGCGAGGTGGTCGCCTACTACGCGGCGCAGCGCGGTCCGGTCGCCGTCGCGACCGGCGTCGTCGCCCTCTACCTGCCGCTGCTGCTCCTCCTCGTGACGGGCCTGCACGGCCTCGTCGAGCGACGCGGAGGGGCGGGCGCTTTCTGGTCGCGCCTCGCCGTCGCCACCGGCGCGTCGGCGGTGGCCGTCCTCGTGCTCGTCAACGTGCTCCAGGTCGGGCTGGCGCTGTCCGCGGACGCCTCCTTCGGGCCGTCGCCCGCCGCCGAGCTCGTCTGGCGAGCGCACGCCGCCGCCTTCGCCCTCGCCCTGCCGATGCTCGGCGTCACGTCCGTCGCCACGGCACTCGCGGCGCACGCGAGCGGGTTGACCGGGTCGTGGCAGCGCGGGCTCGGCCTCGCCGGTGGGGTGCTGATGCTCCTGGCCGGCCTCGCGACCGTCGCGGTCGCCGACGGCTCGCCCCTCCTGTTCGTCGGCCTCCTCGGCCTCGTCCTCTGGCTCGGCTGGCTCCTCGCGACAGGCGTGCGGCTCCTCAGGTGGGGCGGGCGGAGCCGGTGACGAACCAGCCCCAGGCGCGCATCGGGCCGGGGGCGATGTAGCGGGCCCGGTCGAGCGTGACCTCGAACCCCGCCGCCTCGATGACCCGCGGCAGGTCGCGGTCGACGTGGCAGCCGCCGGGCATCCGCCCCCACACCGGCTGGACGAACCGCTGCACCCGGACCGTGCCGGGGTCCGGGGCGAGCGAGTGCTCGACGAAGTGCAGCGCGCCGCCGGGTCGCAGCACCCGCCGGGCCTCGGCCAGGGCGCGCTCGACCTCGGGCACCGTGCAGAGGGCCCACGCGGTGACGACGGTGTCGACCGAGCCGTCGGCGAGCGCGGAGAGGTCGGCGGCGTCGGGGGAGACCCGCTCGACCGGCCGGCCGAACGCGGCGACGCGCGACGACGCGAGCTCCCACGCGAGGTCGGAGGGGTCGGCGACGAGCACGCGGGTCACGGCGGCCGGGTAGTGCTCGAGGTTCGGGCCGGAGCCGAACCCGATGTCGAGTACGACGCCCTGCGCCCGCGCGCAGACCGGTGCCCGCCAGCGGTCGACGTCCGCGCCCTGGCAGGCGCGGTGCGTCAGGCGCGGCAGCACCCGCTCGTCCCACCACCGGCGCGGCCCCATGGGGTCAGTGTGTCCCACGGGGTCGCGCCCGGACGAGCCGGAGGAGGCTCGCGTCAGTGGTGGCCCTTGAGGATCATCCGCATGATCCGCACGTTGAACACGGCGAACCGGACGATCTGGAGCGGCAGGCTGCGGCGCTTGCGCAGCGTGCTCGCGGTGGGCAGCGGCGCCGTCGAGAGGTCGGCGACGGGGTCGGGGGTGTGCGTCTGGTCCATGGTGCTCACTCCGGGATGAGGTGCCAGCCGAGCCGGCCCTTGGCCTTGTGGATGAAGAGGTGGTGGAGCATGAGCTTCACCCAGTGCCCCGAGAGGCCGAGCTCGCCACGGGTGTCCGCGGTGTCGCGACCGGTGGGGTAGCGGGAGTAGTCGGGGACGACGGGCATCATCGTCATCGCCGCGGCCGAGCCGCGTCGCATCCCGGCGCCCGCGGACGCGACGCACGCCGCGCCCATCCGGGCCATCGAGGCCTCGTGGGCGGGCCGGTCGGCGCCGTGCTTGATCCGGTCGACGATGGTGAGCGCCGCCGTCTTGCCCATGACGCCCGAGGGCATGCCGGTGCGCGGCGGTGACGGGGCGATGACCGTGCCGTTCGGGCTCGTGCGCGGGCGCGAGATCTGGTGCGGCGGCGCGAAGGCGATGCCCACGGCGAAGACGTTGTCGTAGCCCGGGGCTAGGTAGGTGAGCGGCCAGTCCTCGCCGCGCCACTCCTCGTAGGGCTTGGCCGTGTAGTCGGCGTCGACGCGCATGAACCCGCTCGGGGCGAACATCCGGTCCGTGATGTCCCCGCCGTCGCGGTCGTAGGCCTTGAGCGGCACGCCACCGAACGGCGGCAGGAGCATCCCGAAGTCGAACGCGAGCTCGTGCATCTCGCCGTCGAGCGTCTCGTAGTGGATGACGCCGGGCTCGATGCGGTGGACGTGCGCGCCGAGGATGGCCTCGACGCCGCGCTCGCGGAACAGGCTGGCGGTCCACATCTCCGAGGTGGTCTCGAAACCCCTCTCCGCGAACGTCATCCCGTCGACGCCGAAGTCGCCGAGGGCGGCCTCGTTGCTCAGGTAGACGACGCGGGCCATGTCCCGGACGCCGGCCTCGCGCAGCTCGTGGTCGACGTTGAAGACGTACTCGAACGCCGCTCCCTCGCAGGTGCACGTGCCGTGGCCCATGCCGACGACGATCGTCCGGTGCTCGCCGGCCTTCATCCGGTCGATGGCGGCGCGCAGCTCGGCGGCCGCGTGCACCGCGTGGTCGGCCGTGCAGACCGACACGGTGTGACCGCCGTCCGGGCCGAGGCCCTCGGTCATGCCGAACTTCAGCTGTGGCCCCGTGGCGTTGACGAGGTAGTCGTAGCGCAGCCGCTGCTCCTCGCCGTCGCGCTCGGGGGAGGTGTGCACGACGTCGACCGCGCCCCGCGCGTCGTCGGCGTCACCGTCGGGGCGGATCGCGACGGCCTTCGCCTGGACGAAGCGGATCCCCTTCTTGCGGTAGACCGGCGCGAGGGGGAAAACGACGTCCTTCTTCGCCATCTTCCCGACCCCGACCCAGATGTTGGACGGGATCCAGTTCCAGCGGGAGTTGGGTGACACGACGGTCACCGTGTGGCCCTTCGGCAGCAGGCGGCTCAGGTGCAGGGCTGCGGTGTGCCCCGCGACGCCCGCGCCGAGGATGACGACATCGGCCATGGCTTCACGTCTCCTTCGACGAGTGGGTGGTCGGCTGCACCATATACCCAGGGGGGTATCCCCTGCCGGTGATTCGGATAACCGGTGACGTATACCTCATGGGGTATATGCTCGAGCCGTCCGGCCGGACGAGCGGCGCCGGGTCGGGTGGTCTACCCGGCGCCGTGCCCGGCCCCCTCCGGACCCCGCGACCACCGTCCCCAGACCATCGCGCGGAGGTGTCCGTGAGCCAGCTCCCGCCGAGCGACCCGGACCGGCCGCGCACCGTCGTCGTCGGCGACCTCGAGGCGACCCGGCGTGGCCGCTCGCCGCTCGCCGCCTGGGCCGGCGAGCACCGGGTGGGCGTGCTGGACGACTCCGGGGCAGGGGACCGCGAGGTGCCGGCGCGGTGCGGATGCTCAGCGAGTTGATACCCATGGGGGTATACAGTCGAGTGATGGCGACCGCGGCGGCCCGCAGGGGCCGGGAAGGACCACGACGATGACCGGAACCACGACCGTGCAGGTCCCCGCGGCGACGGTCCCGTCCCCCGACGGGCGCTCGCTGGCGCACCTGCCCGTCACCCTGTTCTCGTCCGTCATGGGGCTCGGCGGGGTGTCGCTGGCCTGGCGTCGTGCGGCCCACGTCTACGAGCTGCCGGCGTGGCCGGCGCAGGGCTTCCTCGCCCTCGCGGCGCTGACCTTCGTCGTCGTCGGCACCGCCTACGTCGTCAAGTGGGTGCGCTTCCCGGCCGCCGCGCGCGCCGAGCTGCGCCACCCGGTGCGGATGACCTTCGCGCCGACCGTCACCATCGCGCTCCTCGTGCTCGCGACGGCCGGCCAGTCCTTCGCGCCGGGGGTCGCGTCGGTCCTCTGGTGGGCGGGGGCGGGCGGTCACCTCGTGGCGACCGTCGCCGTCGTCAGTGCGTGGTTCGGGCGCGCCGATATCGTCCACGGCTCCGTGACCCCCGCGTGGTTCATCCCGGTCGTCGGCAACGTCATCACGCCGCTGGCGGCGCGCGAGCTCGGGTCGGTCGAGCTCGCCCGGTTCGCCTTCGGTGTCGGAGTGGTGTTCTGGGTCGCCCTGCTGCCCCTCGTGCTGCAGCGGGTGCTCCTGCACGACGCCGCGTTCCCCGAGAAGCTCCTGCCGACGATCGCCATCTTCGTCGCGCCCCCGTCGGTGGCGATGCTCTCGTGGGGCGCGCTGACCGGGTCGGTCGACGACCCCGTCGGCGTCCTGCTGTTCTCCGCCTCGATGTCGTTCGTCGCGATCCTCCTGGCCCAGGCCGGCCGCCTGCGGCGCATCCCGTTCGCCGTACCGTACTGGGCCTACACCTTCCCGCTGGCGGCCGCCTCGGCCGCGGCGGTCGCGATGGCCGGCGCCCGGCCGCAGGTGGTCTATGACGTCGTCGCCGTGCTGCTCCTCGGTGCGACGAGCGTGCTCGTCCTGGTCGTGACAGGGTTGACCGTGCGGGCGGCGGCCCTGGGCCGGATCTGCTTGCCGGAGTGAGGAGTCGATGATGTCCGCCGACGTGCTGCCGGGGTGGCGGAGGGTGCTCGCCGTTGTCGCCCACCCGGACGACGAGTCCTTCGGGCTGGGGGCGCTGCTCGACGCCTTCGGGTCCGCGGGCGCCGAGGTGTCCGTGCTGTGCCTGACCCGGGGTGAGGCGTCGACCCTCGGCGAGGTCGAGGGCGACCTGGCGTCGGTACGTGACGCCGAGCTCCGTTCTGCCGCGACGGCGCTGGGCGTCGCGCACACGTCCTCGCTCGCGCATCCCGACGGAGCGCTGCCCGCGGTCCCTGATGAGGTGCTCCGCGGCGACGTCGCGGCCGAGGTGCGGCGGGTCGCGCCCGACGGACTCCTCGTCTTCGACCTGGTGGCCGGCGTCACGGGGCACGCCGACCACGAGGCCGCGTCGGTCGCCGCCGTGGCCGTCGGCGCCGATCTCGGTGTGCCGGTGCTGGGGTGGGCGCTGCCCTCCGGGGTCGCGGCGACGCTGCGGGACGAGACCGGGGGCGGGTTCGCCGGGCACCCGCTCGACGAGCTCACCGAGGTGGCGGTCGACCGGACCCGGCAGCTGGCCGCGGTCCGGTGCCACGCGACCCAGGCCGTGCCGGGCAGCGTGCTCTGGCGCCGGCTGGAGCTCCTCGGCGACCGCGAGTACGTGCGCCGCCTCGCCTGAGGGCGACCGGGTCAGCGGGTGGGGTCGACGAGGACCATCCCGCGCGAGCCGGCCTCGCCCATCCGCGCGAGGAGGGCGCCGGCCTCGGCGAGCCCGACCGGGTCGCCGGGAGCGAGGAGCGCGCCGAGGTCGAGGCGTCCCGCGGCGACGTCGTCGAGCAGGCCCGCGTAGTCGGCGGCGGCCATCCCGTGGCTGCCGAGCACGTCGAGCTCCCAGCCGATGACGCGCTCCATCGGGACGGTCGCGGACCCGGCGGCGGTCGGCAGCAGGCCGACCTGGACGTGGCGGCCGCGGCGTCCGAGGGCGAGGATCCCGGTGCGGCAGGCGGCCGGTGACCCGACGGCCTCGATGCCGACGCGCGCGCCGCCGTCGGACCAGCCGGCGACGGCCGCGACGAGCTCGGCGGGGTCCAGCGCCGCGTCGAGGGTGAGCTCGGCGCCGAGGGCCTCGGCGCGGGCGCGGGAGGCGGGATCGAGGTCGGTGGCGGCGACACGGGCGCCGGCCGCCACGGCGATCGCGACGGACGCGAGCCCGACGCCGCCGCACCCGCTGACGAGGACCGTGTCCCCGGGCGCGACCCGGCCGCGTGCGACGACGGCCCGGTGGGCGGTGGCGACGCGGCAGCCGAGGCCGGCGGCGACCTGCGGCGGGACGTCGTCAGGGAGGGCGACGAGGTTGGTGCCGGCGGAGTGGACGACGACGCGCTCGGCGAAGCATCCGGGGTCGGTGAAGCCCGGCTGGCGCTGGTGGGGGCAGACCTGGCCGTCACCGGCCGCGCACGTGGGGCACGCCCCGCAGGCCTGGACGAAGGGAGCGGTGACGGGGCGGCCGACCCAGGCGGGGTCGACGCCGTCGCCGACCGACTCGACGACGCCGGCGAGCTCGTGCCCCGGCACGTGGGGGAAGGTGGCGATGTCGTCGTCGTGGCCCATCCAGCCGTGCCAGTCGCTGCGGCAGAGGCCGGCGCTCAGGACCCGGACGACGGCGCCGCCCGCCGGGGCGGTCGGGTCGGGGAGCTCGGTGACCCGCAGGGGCTCGCGGAAGACGTCGTAGACGAGGGCTCGCACGGGGCCAGCCTGCCAGCGGCCGGCGGGTCGAGGTGAAACCCGACCACCAGGGGGTCGGACATCACCTCGACCCGTGTGTGGCTGCCTGCATCGAGGTGAAACCCGACCACCTGAAGGTCGGACATCACCTCGACCCGCGACGGCCAGGGGGTGAGGGGGATGTCGAGCCGCTGCTGGTCGCTCCCCATCTCGGAGCAACTGGGATGAGCGGTTCGCTGCGTCCCACCTCGGAGCAGCCGGGATGAGCGGGGGCTCCGGGCCGCTCGTCGACGCATCCGTCCGCTGATCCCGGTTGCGTCGGAGAGTGACGTAGAAGACCGCTCATCCCGATTGCTCCGAAGTGTGGGGCGAACGACAGCGGCCGCTCGGGTCGAGGTGTCCGGCCACCACCGGCGGCCGGCCGAATACCTCGACCCCGGTGTGGCTGCGGGCATCGAGGTGAAACGGGACCACCAGGGGGCCGGTCATCACCTCGACCCGGGTGGGGCTGCGGGCATCGAGGTGAAACGGGACCGCCAGAGGGTCGGTCATCACCTCGACCCGGGGGTGGCTGCGTGCGTCGAGGTGAAAAGGGACCGCCAGGGGGTCGGGCATCACCTCGACCCGGGGTGGCTGCGTGCATCGAGGTGAGACGCGACCGCGAGAGGGTCGGACGGACGACGGCGGCGGGCAGGACTCGTGTCTCCGCTCCGCCGCCGTCTGTCCGGGGCCCCATGCACCGAGGTGCACACCCGGGACGGTATCGGTCCGAGGATGGACCGCAGGGCCTCGTGCGCGACCTTTCTGCGCGCACGACGAAGCCCCCGGCGGCGAGAGGCGCCCGGGGGCTTCGTCCTGGGACGGCGCTCAGGCGCTGGCGTGGGCCGCGTCCCAGGCGGCGTACCCGCCGAGCACGTCCGACACGTCGGCGAAGCCCCGCGAGCGCAGGAGGCTCGTCGCGACCGAGCTGCGCCACCCGCCCGCGCAGAACGCGACGACCGGACGGGCCGGGTCGAGCTCCTCGCTGCGGCGGCCCAGCTCGGCGAGCGGGATATAACGGGCGCCCGGGATGGTGCCGTTCTCGAGCTCGCCCGCGTTGCGGACGTCGACGAGCTGCACGTCACCGCCCGCCGCGGCCTCGGCCACCTCGGTGACCGTGAGCCGGCTCGCCCGGCGCACGCGGTCGGCGTGAGCGAGGAGGAAGCCCTCGACGTCGGCGACGTACCCGACGACGTGGTCGAACCCGATGCGCGAGAAGCGCGTCGCGACCTCCTGCTCCTGACCCTCCGGGGCCATGACGACGATCTGCTGCTCCGGCTGGAAGACCATCCCGACGGTCTCGGCCATCCGCCCGTCGACCGGCACGTTGACCGCGCCCTCGAGGTGGGCGGCCGCGAACTCCTGCGGGTCGCGGGCGTCGTGGACGACGGCCCCGTCGGCGAGCGCCGCGTCGACCGCGTCCGCGTCGAGGGCCGGCACCGCCACGTCGAGCTCGCGTACGTCACGCTCACGACGGTTGAGGATCGCGTTGTAGACGAAGTACTCCGGCGCGGCGGGCTGGCCGGCGGTGACGACGGCGAGGAACTGCTCCTCCGTCATCGGCTGGCAGGCGTAGTTGAACCGGCGCTGCTCGCCGATCGTCGACTGCTTCTCGGTCGAGAGGTTCTTGCCGCACGCCGAGCCGGCGCCGTGGGCCGGGAAGACTCGCACGGCGTCGTCGAGACCCATGAGCCGGTGCTGGATCGAGTCGTAGAGCATCCGGCCGAGCTCGTCGGCGGTGACGCCGATCGAGGCGAGCAGGTCCGGTCGGCCGACGTCGCCGATGAAGAGGGCGTCGCCGGTGAGGACGCCGTACGCGACCTCGTCGTCGGCGTGCTCGAAGACGAGCACCGAGATCGACTCGGGGGTGTGCCCCGGCGTCGCCATGACCTGCAGCGTCACGTCCCCGAGCGGGATGCGCTCGCCGTCGGCGAGGTGGCGGACCTCGAAGTCGGCCTGCGCGGCCTCGCCGTAGCCGATCCAGGCGCCCGTCTCGCGAGCCAGCTCGAGGTGGCCGGAGACGAAGTCGGCGTGGAAGTGGGTGTTGACGACACCGACGATGGTCAGGCCGCGGGCCCGGGCGTCCTCGACGTACTCGGCGACGTCACGGCGGGGGTCGACGACGACCGCCTGCCCGGTGGTCTCGTCGGCGACGAGGTAGGAGGCCTGCGAGAGGCAGTCGAGGTAGTACTGGGTGAAGATCATCGGTCCTCCGGTCGGGAAGGGGGTGGTCGGGCCGTGGGGTCCCCGGGCGCGATACATACCCTAGGGGGTATTGCTAGGGCATGCAACCGCAGCCCGACATGCCGCATTCCCGCGACCCGGGGTGGGCCCGCCCCACAGGCGAACGGTCGGGTTGTGGGGCGCGCGCCCACGGAGTGCCCGCTGACCGGCGATTACGGTCGCCGAATCGGCAGGGGCGTCAACGGAATTCGTTGCAGCAATGGCGCGAGCGCCCCCCGGAGGAGGAACCCGTGCACCGTCGCCCAGTTCTCGCCGTGGCGAGCGCAGCCCTGATCCTGGCCCTCGCGGCCTGCGGCACCCCCGGGGAGCCCGGTGCCGACACCGGGGCCGGCTCGGGGTCGTCCGCGTCGAGCGGCCCCGTCGAGGTGGGGCTCGTCTATAGCAAGTCCGGCCCGCTCGCCACGTACGGCGAGCAGTACCGGCAGGGCTTCACGGCCGGCCTCGACTACGCCACCAAGGGCACGAACGCCGTGAACGGCCGTCAGGTCGAGGTCACCGAGCAGGACGACGCCGGCGACCCCGCCAAGGCCGTCGCCGCCGCCACCGACCTCATCGGGCAGGGCGTCAAGGTCCTCGCCGGCTCGACCTCGTCCGGCGTCGCCCTCCAGGTCGCGCCGCTGGCCAAGGACAACCAGGTCCTGTTCATCTCCGGCCCCGCGGCCGTCGACGCCGTCACCGGCGCCAACGAGTACACCTTCCGCTCCGGCCGCCAGACCTACCAGGACGTCGCGACCGCCGGGACGATGATCGGCGACGTCGAGGGCAAGAAGGTCACCGTCCTCGCCCAGGACAGCGCGTTCGGCAAGGCCAACGTCGCCGCCGTCACGAGCATCCTCGGCACGAAGGGCGCCACGGTCTCGGCCGTCGAGGTCCCCGCCGCCGCCACGGAGTTCACCCCGTTCGCGAGCAAGATCAAGGGTGAGGAGCCCGACCTGCTCTTCGTCGCGTGGGCCGGCGCCAACGCCACCCAGATGTGGACCTCGCTCTCGCAGCAGGGCGTCTTCGACGTGACGACCGTCGTCACCGGGCTCGACATCAAGCCGACGCACGCCCTGTTCGGCGAGTCCGCCACGAAGATCGACTTCCTCTCGCACTTCTTCGACGGTGCGGCCGACAACCCGGCCTACCAGGCGCTCGACGCCGGGATGAAGGAGCAGGGCGGCTCGGTCGACCTCTTCACGAACGACGGCTTCGTCGCCGCCCAGATGGTCGTCCACGCGCTCGAGAAGAGCACCGACGACACGAACGCGATGGTCACGGCCCTCGAGGGGTGGAGCTTCGAGGGGCCGAAGGGGCAGATGACCATCCGCCCCGAGGACCACGCCCTGCTGCAGCCGATGTTCACCGCGTCCCTCGAGAAGAGCGGCGACGGGTACACCGTCAAGCCCGGCGAGACCCTCGACCCGCAGGCCGTCGCCCCGCCGGTCAGCGCCTTCAAGTGATCGGCGCCGAGGCCGTCGGTTGGCAGGTCGGGGGTGCCCGCATCCTCGAGGACGTCAGCCTGACGGTCGGCGCCGGCGAGCTGGTCGGCATCATCGGCCCCAACGGCGCCGGCAAGTCCTCGCTCGTCAACGTCCTCTCGGGGGTGACCCGGCCCACGACCGGCCGGGTCACCCTCGACGGGGCCGACGTCAGCCGGGCGTCGGCCACCAAGCGCTCGCGGCTCGGGCTGGCCCGCTCGTTCCAGACCTCGGCCCTCTTCGACGGCCTGACCGCCGGCGAGAACGTGCGGCTGGCGGTCCAGGGCTCCGGGCCGTCCCCGGCGTCGCCCTTCCGCCGCGCGGCGTCCGTCGCCGCCGACCGGGTCGAGGCCCTCCTCGAGCGGGTCGGGATGGGCGGCACCGCCGACACGCTCGCCCGCGACCTGTCGCACGGCGGTCGCCGCAAGCTCGAGCTCGCGATGGCCCTCGCGTCCGACCCGCGCGCGCTGCTGCTCGACGAGCCGATGGCCGGCGTCTCCGCCGAGGACGTCGACGGGCTGACCGAGATCATCGGCCAGGTGCGCGACTCCGGCGTGGCCGTCGCGATGGTCGAGCACCACATGCACGTCGTCCTCGGGCTCGCCGACCGCGTCGCGGTGCTCCACCACGGCAGCCTCCTCGCCGTCGGCGCCCCCGACGAGGTGACCGCCGACGAGCGCGTCCAGCAGGCCTACCTGGGAGAAGCACTGTGACCAGCGTCCTCACCCTCGACGACGTGCACGTCCGCTACGGCGGCTCGCACGTCCTCCAGGGCGTCTCGTTCGAGGTGCCCGACACGGGCGTCACCGCGCTGCTCGGCCGCAACGGCGTCGGCAAGACGACGACGCTCAAGGCGGTCCTCGGCCTCGCGCCGCGCACCGGGGGGATCCGGCTGCGGGACCGCGACATCACCGGAGACCCCGTGCACCGCATCGTCGCCGGCGGCATCGGCTACGTCCCCGAGGACCGCGAGGTCTTCGGCGGGCTGACGGTCGACGAGAACCTGCGCCTCGTCGGCGGCAGCGTCGGTGCCGAGGCCCCGATCGTCGAGGAGCTCTTCCCCGACCTCCTCGCGCGCCGCGCGCAGAAGGCCGGCACGCTCTCGGGCGGGCAGCAGCAGATGGTCGCGCTCGCGCGGGTCCTGCTGCGCGAGAACGACCTCCTGCTCGTCGACGAGCCGACCAAGGGCCTCGCGCCGAAGCTCGTCACCGAGGTCGCGGACGTCCTGGCGCGCGTCGCCCGGACGACCCCCGTCCTCCTCGTCGAGCAGAACCTGCCGCTCGTGCGCCGCATCGCCGACACCGTCGTCGTCCTCGACGCCGGCCGCGTCGTGCACCGGGGCGAGGCGCGCGCCCTCGTCGAGGACCCGGAGCTGACGACGGAGCTGCTCGGCGTCTCGATGCGACGGGAGGAGGTGGCGTGAGCGACCTCGTCCTCATCCTCGTCACCGGGCTAGGGCTCGGGGCGCTGTACTTCCTCGCCGCGAGCGGCCTCTCGCTGGTCTACGGGCTCATGGGCGTCCTCAACTTCGCCCACGGCTCCTTCATGACGGCCGGCGCCTACGCCGCCTGGCTGACGATGGACGCGCTGCCCGCCTCGATGGCCGTCGGCCTGCGGCTGCTCGTCGCGGCGGTCGTGGCGGTGCTCGTCGGGGCCGCCGTCGGCGTGCTCGTCGAGGTCGTCCTCATCCGGCCGCTGTACCGGCACCACATCCAGCAGGTGCTCGTCACCGTCGGCCTGTCGCTGGCGAGCGTGGCTGCGGTGCAGGGCATCTGGGGGTCCGATCCCCACCCGGTCGCCAAGCCGCGGCTGCTGACCGGCACCGTCGAGGTGCTCGGGGCCCGGCTGCCGGTCGACCGGTTCCTCTACCTCGCCGTCGCGCTCGCCCTCTACGGCGGCCTGCTCGCGCTCCTCAACCACACCCGACTCGGGCTCGTCATCCGGGCCGGCGTGGAGAACCGCACGATGGTGCAGGCGCTCGGCATCGACGTCCGGCGCACCTTCACCGTGGTCTTCGGGCTCGGCGGCGCGGTCGCGGCCCTCGCGGGGGTCCTGTACTCGCAGTACGCCGGCACGGTGTCGCCGCTCCAGGGCGGGTCGCTCCTCATCTACGCGTTCATCGTCGTCGTCATCGGCGGGATGGGGTCGCTGACCGGCACCGCGGTCGCCGCCGTGGCGGTCGGGCTGGTGCAGCAGCTCGCGAACTACTACGCCGCCAGCGGGATCGGCGACCTCTCGGTCGTCCTGCTGCTGGCGCTCGTCCTCCTCCTGCGCCCGTCCTCGCTGAAAGGGGCCACCGCATGAGCGCCCGCCCGCTCCTCCGGGTCCTCCCGCCGGTCCTGCTCCTCGCGCTGCTCGCGTACCTGCCGTACCTGTCGGTGTCCGTGCCCGGGCTGCTGCCCGGCCGGGTCAACGGGCCCGGCTCGATGCAGCTGCTCGCGACGTGCCTCGTCTTCGCCGGGTTCGCGCTCAGCTACGACGTCGTCTTCGGGCGCACCGGCCTGCTGAGCTTCGGCCACGCCCTGTTCATCGCGGCCGGCAGCTACCTGCTCACCGTCTCGCTCGCCGAGTGGTCGATGCCGCTGCCGCTCGCGGTGCTCGTGGCCCTCGGCGGCACGACGCTGCTGGCCCTCGTCGTGGGGGCGGTCGCGCTCCGGGTCGGCGGCATCGCCTTCGCGATGGTCACCCTCGCCTTCGCGCAGGCGGCGTCCATCATCGTGCTGCGCGACCCGGCCGGCGTGACCGGCGGCGAGGAGGGCAAGGCGCTTGCGCGCGACGCCGTCCCGGACCTCCTCGTCGGGGTCGCCAACGCCCCCTACCGCTACTGGCTGGCGCTCGGGTTCCTCGTCGTCGCGGTCGTCGTCGTCCGGCTGCTCGTGCGCTCGCGCGCCGGGCACGCGATGGCGGCGGTGCGCGAGAACGAGGCCCGCGCCGCGGTGCTCGGCCTGTCGGTCTACCGGGTCAAGCTCCTCGCCCTCGTGGTGGGGTCCTTCCTCGGCGGGCTCGGCGGCGTCGTCCACGCCCTCGTGCTCGGCGGCTCCGGGCCGCACCTGACGACCGCCGAGTTCACGCTCTCGCTCCTCGTCATGGTCGTCCTCGGCGGCGCGGGCAGCACCTGGGGCGCGGTGGTCGGCGGCTTCCTCTACCACTACGCCGACGCCCGGCTCACCGAGGCGAGCGGCTCGGGCATCCTCGACTCGCTGCCCGGAGCGCTGCAGTCGGTGCTGTCGCAGCCGCTGTTCGTCCTCGGCGCGTTCTTCGTCGTCGTCGTCTACTTCGCCCCGAGCGGCCTGACCGGCCTCGGGGGCCGCCTCGTACGGAAGGGTGTGCGGACATGAGCATCGTCGACCCCGCGTTCGTCATCGAGCTGCCCGAGGGGCACCTCGCCGTCCACGACCTGACGACCGGGCCGGTGGCCGAGGACGCCGCCGTCGTCCTCGCGGTGCACGGCATCACGGCCAACGGGCTGTCGTGGCAGCGGGTCGCCGACGAGCTGGGCCGCCGCTGGCCCGGCGCCGTCCGGGTCCTCGCCCCCGACCTGCGCGGTCGCGCCGCGAGCGCCGGCGCCCCCGGTCCGTACGGGCTGGGCGTGCACGCCGACGACCTCGCCGGCATCGCGTCGGCCTTCGCGGCGGCGCCCGTGCTCGTCGGCCACTCGATGGGCGGCTTCGTCTCCGCGCTGGCGGCGGCCCGTCATCCGGAGCGGTTCTCGGGGGTCGTGCTCGTCGACGGCGGTCTCGCCTTCCCCGCCCCGCCGGACCTCGACGTCGACGCCGCGCTCCAGGCGGTCATCGGGCCGGCGATGCAGCGGCTGTCGATGCGCTTCGCGTCCGCCGACGAGTACCTCGCGTTCTGGGACGCCCACCCCGCGCTCGGCCCGGTGCTGCGCGGTCCTGCCGGGGATGCGGCCCGCCGCTACGTGCTCGCCGACCTCGTCGAGGACGGCGACGGCGGATGGCGCAGCTCGTGCGTCCTCGACGCCGTCCGGGCCGACGGGGCCGACGTGCTCGCCGACCCCGAGACGCACGGCGCGGCGCGCCTGGCCGTCGAGCGCGGCCTCCCGGTCGAGCTCGTGTGGGCGCACCGGGGGCTGATGGCCGAGCCGCAGGGCCTCTACGACCCGCAGCGCCTCGCCGCCCTCGACCTGCCGGACGCCCTGCGCACCACCGCCGTCGACGGCGACCACTACTCGGTCGTGCTCGAGCCGGCCGGCGTCACCGCCGTCGCCGACGCCGTCGAGCGGATGCTCCCGCCGTCCCCCTGACGCCCGGCCCCACCCCGCACCCCCACCCGGGCCCCCACCGCGAACGCGTGTGAAATCGCCGGGGACCCCCGGCGATTTCACACACGTTCGCGAGGGAACGGGGGAACGGGGGAGTCAGTCGGCGGCGAGGAGGTCGCGCATCCGCAGCGCGAGCTGGAGCTCGAGCGAGCGCTCCGGCTCCTGCCAGCCCTCGCCGAGCAGCGCGCCGATCCGGTCGAGGCGCTGCGCGACGGTGTTGACGTGGACGTGCAGCCGGGTCGCGGCGTGCCGCGGCGAGCGGCCGGCGGCGAACCACGCGGCCAGCGTGCCGACGAGGTCGGTCCCTCGTCGGGCGTCGTAGTCGAGCAGCGCCCCGAGCTCGTGCGTCACGTAGGCCGACACGTCGGGGTCGGAGCCGACGATGAGCCCGGCGAACCCCAGCTGGGTCGCGGCCGCCCCTTCGCCGCGCCGGCCGAGGGCGACGAGCGCGGCGACGGTGCGCGTCGCCTCCTCGTGCGCGGCCGGGATCGCGTCGACGCCGGTCAGCGGGCCGACGCCGGCGACCGTGACGTCGCCGCGGCGGCCGACGCGGGTGGCCATCGAGCGGGCAAGGGCGCCGGCGTCGCCGCCGGGGACGAGCGCGACGACGTCGCCGTCCTGGACCCCGACGAGGCCGCCCTCGCCGGCGGCGGCGGAGGCCGACAGGGCCAGCGCGCGCGTGGAGGAGGTCGCGTCCCCGCGCAGGACGAGGAGGCAGTTCGGCGCCTCGGGGTCGGCGCCCGTCGTCCGGACCAGCTGGACGCGGTCCTGCGCCGGGCCGCGCGCCGCGAGCAGCTCGGCGACGACGCGGTTGCGCGCGGCCTGCCGCGAGTCCGCGGCCTGGCGCTCGAAGAGCAGGACGAGGGCGGTGACGACGCCGGCCCGCTCGACGGTGCGCCGGTCGGCGTCGGTGAGGTCGCCGGTGCCGCCGACGTAGAGCGTCGCGAGGTGCTCGTCGCCCGTCGCGACGGCCAGGCCGTGCACGCCGTCGCGCGTCACGAGGCGGCCGGCCCGCAGGTCGGGGAAGTCCTCGGGGACGACGGCCCCCGGTGTCGTGCTGCGGACCGTCCCGTCCTCGTCGACGAGCGCCGCCCACCCACCGAGGAGGTCGGCGAGGGCGTGCGTGAGGTCCTCGGTGCCGCCGCCGCCGAGGACGAGGGAGGCGAAGCGGTCGTGGGCCGCTGCGGCCTTCTCGATGCCGTCGGCGTACTGCCGCACCGTCTCGTGCGCCTCCGAGAGCGCGGCGAGCGCCGACTCCGCGTCGGCGAGCGCGCGCGTCTGGACGAGGGTGACGGCCGCGAGCGTCGCGAGGTTGCCGAGCAGCGCGACCTCCTCGCGGGTGAACGGCCGCGGGGTGCGGTTGGCCGCGAACAGGACGCCGACGAAGGTGTTCTCGACGAGCAGGGGGGTCCCGCAGATGGCGATGATGCCCTCCTCCGACACCGCGCCGTCGATGTCGGAGGTGTGCACGAAGCGCTCGTCGTTCCAGTAGTCGGCCGTCCAGTACGGCTTGCGCGTCGACGCGACGAGCCCCCCGAGGCCGGCGCCGAGCTCGAGGCGCACCGACTGGAACGCGGCCGAGACCGAGCCGTCGGTGGCCCGCATGTAGGTGTCGCCGTGCTCGGGGTCGTGGAGGGTCAGGTACGTGAGGTCCGTGCCGAGCAGCGCGCGGGCCCGCCGCACGATGGCGTCGAGCACCTGTGCGGTGTCGCTCTCGCTCGCAAGGGCGCGGGCGGTCTCGAGCAGCGCCGACAGGCCCGCCTCCCGCCGCTGGTGCACCTCGCGGGCGGCGGCCACCCGGACGGCGAGCTCGCGGGCGGCGGCGGGCGCCGGCACGGCCGCGACCTCGGCGACGGTCGCGTCGTCGGCCAGCAGGGCGAGGAGCCGCAGCGCCCCGTCTTGCTCCCCACCGGGCTGCGCTGCGTCCGTCATCCCGTCGATGGTAGGCAACGTCTCGGCGTCCGAGGCGCTCAGTGCGCGGTCCAGCCGCCGTCCATCGTGAACGCGGACCCGTTGACCGAGGCCGACGCCGGGCCGCAGAGGAAGAGGGCGAGCTCGGCGACCTCCGCCGGCTCGACGAGGCGCTTGACGGCGACCGGCTCGAGCATCACGGTCTCGAGCACCTCGTCCTCGGAGATGCCGTGCGAGCGGGCCTGGTCGGCCACCTGCTTCTCGACGAGCGGCGTCCGCACGTAGGCCGGGTTGAGGCAGTTGGACGTGACGCCCTTCGGGCCGCCCTCCAGCGCGACGACCTTCGAGAGCCCCTCGAGCCCGTGCTTGGCGGACACGTACGCGGCCTTGTACGCGCTGGCCCGCAGGCCGTGGACGCTCGAGACGTTGACGACCCGGCCCCAGCCGCGGTCGTACATGTGCGGCAGCGACTGGCGGACCAGCCGGAAGGGGGCGCGCAGCATCAGGTCGAGGATGAGGTCGAAGCGCTCGACGGGGAAGTCCTCGATCGGGCTCACGTGCTGGATGCCGGCGTTGTTGACGAGGACGTCGACGTCGGTAGGCAGGCCACCGAGGGCGTCGAGGTCGCTGAGGTCGACGACGTGCGGCTGCATCCCCGCGACGGCGCCGAGGCGCTCCAGGCCCGCGGCGTCGCGGTCGACGGCGTGCACCTTCGCGCCGGCCCCGGCGAGGGCGAGGGCGACGGCCTCGCCGATGCCGCTCGCGGCGCCGGTGACGAGGGCGGTGCGGCCGTCGAGGTCGACGGCCGGGGTGCTGCTGGCTGCGGTCATGGTGCTCGACAGTAGGGACGAGGACCGCCACGCCCGGTGTGTGCGCGTCACACATTGCCGGCGGGGCGGTGGTGCGCGGCGACCGTCGTCGACGACCGGGCGGCATCGCTACCCCTGGGGGTATACGATGGGCGGGTCCCACACCGTCCATCCGGGAGCCCCGATGCGTCTGCGCCGTCTCGCCACGGTCCTCGTCCTCACCGTCCTCGCCACCGGCGCGCTCGCGGCCTGCGGCTCCGACGGCCCGCAGGTGAGCGCCACCGCCGGCGCGGCGGCCACCGCGGCGCCGAGCGCCGGCGCGCACCTCGACGCGGCGCAGTTCGCGGCCGCGCTCAAGCGCCCCGGGACGACGGTCCTCGACGTGCGCACGCCGGGCGAGTTCGCGCAGGGGCACCTGCCGGGCGCCGTCAACCTCGACATCGAGGGCGCCGACTTCGGCGCGCGGATGGCGCAGCTCGACCCGGCCGGCGCCTACGCCGTGTACTGCCGCTCGGGCAATCGCAGCGGGGTGGCGCTCGAGGCGATGGCGCAGTCGGGCTTCACCGGGGCCTACGACCTCGCCGGCGGCATCGGCGCCTGGCAGCAGGCCGGCGGCGAGGTCGTCACCGGCTGAGCCCGGCCCGCTCTTCGGGGTGACCGCGCGCGCGTCACCCCGGTTCGTCAGCGAGACCCCGGCTCCGAGCCGGGGTCTCGTGGACATTTCGGGGTCACCCCGAAAAGACGAGGCCACGGGCGGTCACGGTTCGGACACGACCGACCCGCATCCGTTGACGGCCCACCGGCGGGCGGGGAGATACTGGCGAGGTGACGGATGGGAGCGCTCCCACGCTGACGGGACCCCCTGTGCCCGGTCAGCGTCCGCACCCGTCCGGCGACCGTGCCGCGACCGACAGGGAACCCGGTCGCGGCACGGGAGCCGGACGGCCTCCCACCCTCGCCGAGGTCGCGGCCCATGCGGGGGTGGGCCGCGGCACCGCCTCCCGGGTGCTCAACGACTCCCCGCACGTCAGCCCCGCCGCCCGGGACGCCGTGCTCGCGGCGGTCGCCGAGCTCGGCTACGTGCCCAACCGCGCGGCCCGCTCGCTCGTCACCCGGCGCACCGACACCGTCGTCCTCGTCGTCTCCGAGCCCGAGGAGCGGGTGTTCGGGGAGCCCTACTTCGCCGGCATCGTCCGCGGCATCGGGGAGCGGCTGGCCGAGGCCGGCCTCCAGCTCGTGCTGACGATGGCCGGCGCCGCCGGCGGGCACGAGCGGGCCGCGGCCTACCTCACCGAGCAGCACGTCGACGGCGTGCTCCTGCTGTCGCTGCACGCCGAGGACCCCCTGCCGTCGCTGCTCGAGGCCCGCGGCGTGCCGACCGTCTGCGGCGGCAGCCCGGCGACGAGCCGGCCGGCGTACCTCGTCGACATCGACAACCTCGCCGGCGGCCGCAGCGCCGTCGACCACCTCGTCGCGACCGGACGGCGCCGCCTCGCCGTGCTCGCCGGCCCGCAGGACATGTCCTCCGGACGCGACCGGCTCGTGGGCGCGCTCGACGCCGCCGAGGCCGCGGGCATCGACCGGGCCGAGGTGGCGGTCGCCGTCGGCGACTACTCCGAGGAGAGCGGCCGGCGCGCGATGGCCGAGGTGCTCGCGGCGGGCCCGCCCCCGGACGGGGTGTTCGCCGCCTCGGACCTCATGGCCGTCGGCGCGCTGCGGGTCCTGCGCGAGGCAGGCCTCGACGTGCCCACCGACGTCGGGCTCGTCGGCTTCGACGACGCCGCGGTCTGCCGCCACACCGACCCCGAGCTGACGAGTGTCCGCCAGCCCGTGGCGCGGATGGGGCGGGTCATGGTCGAGGTGCTGCTCGGGCGCATCGCGGGGCGCGAGGTGCCGCCCGACACCGTGCTGCAGACGCGCCTCGTCGTCAGGGGCTCGACGGCCCGCTGACGAGCAGTCCCGCGAGGGCCAGCCGCCGCCGCAGCCCCGGCGCCAGGGCATCCGGGGCCACCCGGCCGTCGAGCACCGCGGCGACGTCGTCGGCCTCGGTGGCCCCGAACGACGTCCGGCCGACCCGGGTGACGAGCGTCGTGCCCTCCCACCGCTCGGCCAGCCCCGCGCGGACCCGCCAGCGCGGGCCGACCTCGGCGTCGGCGGCGGCGTGCTGAGAGAGGACGCCGAGGGGTTCGGCGCGCTCCGCGGCCCGCGCACGCCGGGCCAGGGCTGCCGCGAGGTCCTCGTCGCTCACGGCATCGAGCGCGGCGACGACGCTGTCGCGCACCGCGGCCCGTGCGGCGGCGGCGGTCGCCGGGTCGAGCACGTCGACGCCCGGCGGCAGTGCCCGGCGCAGCGCGAGGTCGTCGTCGAGGACGCGCCCGGCGGCGGCCAGCAGGTCGTCGGCGAGGATGCGGCCGGTCCAGACGTGGACGCCGAAGGTCAGGTGGATGCTCGTGCCGCCGAGGGCGGTCGCGGAGTGCAGCCAGCCGCGCGGCAGGTAGAGGCAGTCGCCGGGGGCGAGGACGGCGTCGACGACCGGCTCCTGCTCGGCGGCGGCGCGCACCTCGTCGCGGCGGTCGGTCCACGGCTGCCCGCGCAGCGGGGCCTCGAGGACGGGCGGCCGCACGCGCCAGTGCTTCTCGCCGGACACCTGGACGACGAAGACGTCGTGCACGTCGTAGTGGTCGTCGAAGCCGCGGTTCTGCGGCGGCGTGACGTAGGCGTTGACCTGCACCGGGTGGCCCAGCGCCATCGAGAGCCCGCGGGCGGTGTCGGACACCGGGGCCCACGTGCGGTGCAGCCCCTGGAGGACGATCGTCGCGCCGTCGGCGAAGTGCCGCAGGACGCGGTCCTCGCTCACCTGGTCGGTGATGCTCGCGCCGACCCCGCCGCCGAGGGTCAGCTCGCGCGCCTCGAGGGTCGTGCCCTCCTTGGCCATCCGCAGGAACGGCGTGCGCAGCCCGCGCCGGGAGAGCAGCTCGTCGACCGCGTCGGGGCCGAAGCCGTGCGTCGGGGCGGGCAGGTCGGCCGCGCGGGACAGCAGTGGCGCGCGGTCCCAGTGCTCGGCCGCGAAGCGCTCGGGGGGCAGCGCGACGAACGGCCCGAGCCCCCGGTCGGTCCCCGAGGGGAGCGCGGCCGGGGGCCCGGGGTGGTGCGCGTCGGTCATCAGGACCCGTCGGCCCCGCCGTCGGCGCCACCGTCCTGCTCACCGGGCGTGCCCGGCTCGCCGGCACCGCTGTCGGCCGGACCCTCGGCGTCGCCGTCGGCCCCGCCGTCGGCGCCACCGTCCTGCTCACCGGGCGTGCCCGGCTCGCCGGCACCGCTGTCGGCCGGACCCTCGGCGTCGCCGTCGGCCCCGCCGTCCTCCTGGCCGGGGACGGTCTCCTGGCCCGCGCCGCTGTCGGCCGGGCCCTCGGCGCCGGCGCCGCCGTCGGCGCCGCCGTCGTGCTCGCCGGGGAGGCCGGGCTCGCCGGCGTCGCTGTCGGCCGGTCCTTCGGTCGGGTTCTCGCTCATCGTGCCCACCCTTTCGCCGGGGCGCCGGTGCGGCACCCGAGTGACCTCATCCCAGCAGGTCAGCGCCCCGTTGTGTGGCTCGCGTGCACGCTGGGACGATGGCTGCATGACCCTCGACGTCGAGCTGGCCGAGGTGCGCGACTTCCTCGCCGCCCACGAGCCGTTCGCCGGGCTGCCCCCGCAGGTCCTCGAGCGGCTGCCGGCGCGGATGTCGGTCGAGTACGTGCGCCGTGGGCGCGAGCTCATCGGCCGCGGGCACGACAACCACCACCTGCACGTCCTGCGGGCCGGGGCCGCCGACGTCCGCGACGCCCAGGGCACGCTCGTCGACCGCGGCGAGGCCGGCAGCACCTTCGGGTCCATCACCCTGACGCAGGGCAACCCGTCGACCTTCTCGGTCACCGCGATCGAGGACTGCCTCGTCCTCCTGCTGCCCGAGGACGACTTCCACGCCCTCTGCCGCGAGCACCCCGACGTCGACGCGTTCTTCGACGCGCAGCGCCGCAGCCGGATGAGCGGGGCCGTCGCCGGGCTGCGCGTCTCGGGGTCGGGGCACGCCATCCTCACGACCCCCGTGCACGAGCTCGTCGCCCGCGGCGTCGTCTCCGTGCCGGCGAGCGCAAGCATCCGCGAGGCCGCGACGACGATGACCGAGCAGCGCGTCTCCTCCCTCGTCGTCCTCGACGGCGACCGCCTCGTCGGCATCCTCACCGACCGCGACCTGCGCAGCCGGGTGCTCGCGGCCGGAGCGGACCCCGCGGCGGCCGTGACGACGGTCATGACGCCCGACCCCGTGACGGCGCCCGCCGAGTCGCTGGCCTTCGAGGCGCTGCTGACGATGACGAGCCGGCGCATCCACCACCTGCCGCTCGTCGACGCCGCCGGCCGGCCCGCGGGGGTCGTGACGACGACCGACCTCCTGCGCCTCGAGGAGGCCAACCCCGTCTACCTCGCCGGGGACGTCGCCCGGCAGGCCGACGTCGAGGGCGTGGCCCGCGCGGCGTCGAGGCTGCCCCGGGTCGTCGAGGGCCTCGTGGGCCAGGACGCCAGCGCCGACGACATCGGCCGGGTCGTCACCGCCGTGGGGGACGCGGTCGAGCGGCGGCTCATCGCGCTCGTCGAGCAGGACATGGGCCCGGCGCCCGTGCCCTACTGCTGGATGGCCCTGGGGTCGCGCGCGCGGCTGGAGCAGGCGCTCGCGACCGACCAGGACACCGCGCTCGTCATCGACGACGCCGTGGACGACGCCGGGCTCGCGTGGTTCGCGACGTTCGCCGAGCGGGTCACCGAGGCGCTCGTGCGCTGCGGCTACCCCCGGTGCGCCGGCGGTGTCATGGCCTCGACCCCGCAGTGGCGCCGGAGCCTGCGCGCCTGGCGTCGCGAGGTGTCCTCGTGGGTCACCTCCCCGACGCCCGAGGCGGTGCTGCACTCCGCGGTGTTCTTCGACATGCGGCCGGTCCACGGGGACGAGTCGCTCCACGCGCGGCTCCAGCAGCACGCCCTCGCCGCGACCCCGGGGGCGGCGACCTTCCTCGCGCACCTGGCCAAGGACGCCGGGGTGCACGAGCCGCCGCTCGGCTTCTTCCGTGGGCTCGTCCTCGAGAAGGCCGGCGAGCACAAGGACCGGCTCGAGATCAAGCGCGGCGGCATCCTGCCCGTCGTCGAGCTCGCCCGGGTCCACGCCCTCGCGACGGGGTCGCCGGCCGTCAACACCCGCGCCCGGCTCGAGGCCGCCCGGCTCGCCGGGGTGATCGGCGACGAGCTCGCCGACGACCTGCGCGACGCCTTCGAGTTCATCGGCTACGTGCGGCTGCGCCACCAGTCCGCGCAGGTCCGGGACGGGCGCCCGCCCGACAACTTCGTCGACCCCGCGACCCTGTCGAGCTTCGAGAAGCGCCACCTGCGCGAGGCCTTCGCGATCGTCCGGACCGCCCAGCAGTCGCTCGGCCGCCGCCACCTCACGCAGTTCGTCTCGTGAGCGGGGCCCGGTGAGCCTGCTGCGCCGACCGGTCGCCGCGCGTCGCGAGCGCGCCCTGCGCCGGTGCGCCCCGGGGCCGCTCGCCGACCTGCTCGCCTCCTCGACGCCGGCCCGGGACACCCCGCTGCACCGCCTGCCGCTGCTCGCGGTCGACATCGAGACGACCGGGCTCGACCCGGCCCGCGACCGCGTGCTGGCGGTGGGCTGGGTCCCGGTCGACGGCGGCCGGGTCGACCTCGGCGGCGCCGGCGGCCACGTCGTCGCGGATGCCGGCGAGGTGGGCCGCAGTGCCACCGTCCACGGCATCACCGACGACGCGCTGGCCGCCGGGCTCCCGCTGGAGGACGTGCTCGGCGCACTCCTGCGGGCGCTCGCCGGGCGGGTGCTGCTCGCGCACTTCGCGCGGATCGAGACGACCTTCCTCGGCGCGGCCTGCGAGCGGCTGTGGGGGGCGGGCCTCCCGGTCGAGGTCGTCGACACCTTCGAGCTGGAGCGCCGCGCGCTCGGCGGGGGATGGGACGCCGCGTCCGACCCCGGGGCGCTGCGGCTGTGGACCGCCCGCGCCCGCTACGGGCTGCCGGTCTACCGGGCCCACGAGGCGCTGACCGACGCCCTCGCCTGCGCCGAGCTCTACCTCGCCCAGCGGGCGCACCTCGACGAGGGGGCCCCGGAGACGACGACGACCCTCCGCCACGTCGTGGCGTGAGGGTCGGTCTGCGTGCTGCTGGGCCCCCGGTGGGTGCTCAGATGTGACGCGGGGTGGCGGACTGCGCGAGGAGGTAGATCTCGTGCGTCTCGCGGACGAGGTCGCGGTCGACCTGCCCGTCCCAGCCGCGCCCGGAGAGGCGGTTGGTGCGGAGGGTCTGCGCGAGGTGACGGGCCTTCTGGACGGAGAGCGATGCGGCGTTCATGGGTCCTATGTTCCGCCTTCCGACCGTGCAGCACAACGCGACTTTGCTTCAGGATTCCGCAGTATCGCTTAACATTGATGGATGCTCGACCCGCACCGTCTCACCATCTTCCGCTCGGTCGTCGCCAGCGGCTCGGTCCAGGCCGCCGCCGACAACCTCGGGCTGACCTCCTCGGCGGTCAGCCAGCACCTCGCGGCGCTCCAGCGCGAGACCGGGCTGACCCTCTTCCAACGCTCGGGCCGGGGCATCGTGCCCACCGAGGCCGCCCTCGTCCTCGACGCCCAGAGCGACGAGGCGATGAGCCAGTGGAGCCGCCTCGAGCACGTCGTCTCGGACCTGCGCGACGGCCGGTCGGGGCGGCTGTCCATCGGCTACTTCGCGAGTGCCGGGTCGGCATGGATGCCGAGCCTCGTGCGGCGGCTGACGACCGAGTTCCCCGACCTCGTCCTCGAGCTGCGGCTCAACGAGGTCGAGCAGCGCGGGCCCCGCCCGGACCTCGACCTGGCGATCGACCCGCCCGACACCCCGCTGCCCGCCGGCCTGCGCCGGGTCGACCTCACCGACGACCCGTTCGTCGCCGTGCTCCCGCGCGACCACCCACTCGCCGGCGAGGCGCAGATCGCGCTGACCGACCTGCGCGGCGAGACGTGGGTGAGCAGCGACTACCCCCACGCCGTCGGCCACCGGCTGCTCGTGGCCGCGTGCGCGGCGGTCGGCCTGCGGCCCCGGTTCACCGTGCAGGCCCAGGACCACCACACGGCGATCGGCTTCGTGGCGGCCGGGGTCGGTGTCTCGGTGATGCCCGGCCTCGCCGCGCGGGGGCTGCCCCCGTCGGTCGTGCGCGTCGACCTCGCCCCGCCGGCGCCGGTGCGCCACCTCTCGGCGGTCGTCCGGCAGCTGGGGGCCTCCAGCGCCCCGGCCGAGCGCGCGGTGCAGCTCCTCGAGGAGCTCATCTCGCACCCGGCCTGGTCGCCGCGGCGCCGCTCGGCCCGCTGAGCGAGGACCGGCCGCGCGGTCAGGGCCGGTCGGACCAGTAGAGGGCGCGGGCGGGACAGAAGGTGAGGGCGCGGTCGCCCTCGGGGCGGGGGACCTGCGGGTCGTCGACGACGGGGTAGCCCCACTCGTCGAGGCGGACCCGCCCGGCGAGGAGGGTGGCGCACACCCCGTGGCCGGTGCAGGCGACCCGGTCGACCCGCAGGGCCGGTGCGCGGTCAGGCGTGGTGGACACGGGCGGTGCTCCCTTCGGTGGGGCAGGTCCCGACGGCGTGCGCGTCGAGGTGGGGGCCGAGCACCCGCAGCGCCGACGCGGCGAAGCGCGAGACGCCGTCGGGGAAGCGGCAGGCGCCGCGGTCGGGGAGGAGGCCGGCGTGGCGGCGCACCTCGTGGGCGGTGGCCGGGCCGGGGTCGGCGAGGAGCCGGTCCCAGGCGGCGGCCAGGGCCGGCACGCCGAACATGCACGGTCCGCACTGCCCCGCGGTCTCGCCGGCCGCGTACCGCAGGTACCCGGCGACGGTGCGGACGGGGCAGCGGTGCGGGTCGAGGACGTCGAGGATGCCCGGCCCGAGGCTCGCGCCGACCCCGGCCAGGTCGTCGCTGGACCAGCGCAGGGCACGCAGCCGGTGCAGCGGCACGAGGGCGCCCCCGAGGCCACCGACGACGACGTGCTCGGCGCCGCGCGCGGGCTCGGCCGCCGCGAGGAGCTCGGCGAGGGGGGTGCCGGCCTGCGTCTCGAGGACGCCCGGCCACGAGACCGCGCCGGTCAGGGTGACCAGGCGGGGGCCCGGCTCGGCCTCGGTGCCGAACGACCGGAACCAGGCCGGGCCGTGCTCGGCGACCTGGGCGATGCGCCACACGGTCTCGGCGTTGAGGACGACCGTCGGCGGCACGCGGCGGCCGTCGGCGTCCCGGCCGCCGGTGACGAACGGGCGGCGCTTGGTCATCGGCCGGGCCAGGCCACCCTGCGCGGCCGAGACGAGGGCGCTCTCCTCCGAGGAGACGTAGCGGCCGGGGACGTCGAGGACGTCGAGCCCGGCGGCGCTGAGGAGCGCGGCCGTCCGCGACCCGCGGTGGGCGGCGAAGCGGATGCCGCGGCGCCGGCCGGGCGCCACGAGGTGGGCGCCGTGCACGAGCTCCTCGAGGTGGTGCTCGACGACGAACGCGTCCTTGGCGGCGCCGATCTCGCCGTCACAGGCGTTGACGACGAGGTGCGCGCCGTGGTCGTGGGCGGCGTCGACCTTGACGCCGGTGCTGAAGGCGGCCCCGCCCCGTCCCGTCAGGCCGGCGGCGTGGAGGTCGTCGACGAGGCTCACGACCACTCACCCCCGAGGACGACGTCGCGGCGGGCGCGGTCGGCGTGGGTGGCGAGCAGTCGCCACAGGACGGCTCCGACGCCGATGCCACCGCACGCCACGGTGACGGCCCGCAGGCCGGGCTGGTCCGAGGTGCCGAGGGCGAGCCCGTGGAACAGGGCCGAGGGCCACAGGGCGTAGGTGGCGCGGTGCACCCAGCGCCACACCCGCTCGGGCAGGCGCGGCCGCAGCCAGGACGTGGCGGCGACGACGGCGAGGAGGTCGACCGCGAGGGTGCCGAGGCCGACCCAGAACGGCTCGTACCCGCTCGTGAAGGGCAGCACCGCCGACACCGCGTCGATGCTCACGTAGGTCTCGGCGACCGCCGTGGCGACGTGGACCGTGACGAAGGTGATCATCCCGAGCGAGAGCCAGCGGTGGACGGCCATGACGACGGTCGCGGTGCCGCCGTGGGGCCGGCGCCGGCCGGCCGTGACGACGCCGAGGACGACGACGGCCGTCAGCAGGGCGATGCTCGCGACGCCGGTCGCGCGCGAGAGGTACCAGAGCGCCTCGTTCACGAGGTCACCTCCGTCGGGTCGGGCCAGCCGGGGGTCGTGACGACGGCGTGGCCGGTGTCGAGCCGGGCGGGCAGGCCGATGCCGGCCAGCCAAGCGGGGGCGTCGTCGCCGAGCACGACGGCGGCGGTGGAGGCCGCGTTGGCCTCGAGGGCGCTCGCGGCGACGACGGTGACCTGGGCCCACGTCGCCGGGGCGGTGGCGCCGGTGCGGGGGTCGAGGACGTGGTGGCGGGTGCTGCCGTCGGCGACCGCCCAGGTGCGCCGGCGGGTCGAGCTCGTCGCGACCGCTTGGCCGCGCCGGAGGGCCAGGACCTGGACGACGTGGCCGTCGACGTCCTCGACGCCGACCCGCCAGCCGCCCTCCGGGGCCGGGCCGCCGACCGCGAGGTCGCCGCCCAGGTCGACGAGGAAGCCACCGGGCAGCCGGGTCGCCAGCCGGTCGGCGAGGACGTCGGCGGCGTGCGCCTTCGCGGTGGCCCCGAGGTCGAGCAGGCACCCGGCGGGGACCTCGACGCGGTCGGTCACCGGGTCGAGGTGGACGCTGCGCCAGCCGGGCACGGCCGCCGCCGGCCGCAGGGGCGCGGTGCGACCGCGGACGACGGCGAGGTCGGCGTCGTAGCCCGAGGCGGCGACCGCCCGGCCGACGGTCGGGTCGACGAGCCCGTCGGTGAGGCGGGCCGCGCGCAGGGCCGCCCGCAGGCTGCTCGCGAGGACGGGGGAGGCGACGAGGCCGGCCGGGCCGTGGGCGGCGGCCGCGGCGAGCCGGCTCACCTCCGAGTCGGGGCGGAAGCGCGAGGCCGCGCGGTCCAGCGCCGCGAGGTGGTCGCGCACGACCGCCTCGGCCTCGGCGAGGACGACCGGCTCGGTCACGAGGAGACGGACGGTCGTCCCGATCGCCTCGAGCTCGGTCACCGCCGGCGAGGCGAGGGTCGACGGGGCGGGAGGCACGGCCGGCGCCTCAGGACCCGTGGGTCGTCGACTGCGACGACCCGCTGCTGCCGGACACCCCGCCGGGGGAGGAGAACCCGGAGGACCCCGAGCTCCCGGAGGAGCTGCTGCTCGAGCCGGAGCTGCTGCTCGATCCCGACGAGGCGCTCGACCCGGACGAGCCCGACGAGCCGTCGTCGGAGGAACCGGTCGTCGCCGCGCTCGCGGTGGTGGTCGTCGTCGCGGTCGCCAGGTGGTAGCCGGCGACCCCGGTCGTCAGGGCCGCCGCGGCGACGGCGCCGGCCGTCCAGGCCTTGGCCTGCTGCAGGGCACGAGGGGTGGTGCGCATGGTGGTCGCCTCCGGGGTCGGGACGTGCTGACCCCTCGACGGTCCGCCCCGGCGCTGTGGCGGACCTGTGCGACCTCGATGCCTCCTCTGTGCCCTGCCGCCGGGTCAGCCGCGGGGCGCGACCGGCTCGCGCTCCGCGGCGTCGGTGGTGCCGGTCGGCGCGTGCCGCGCGTCCTCCTGCGCGAGGTGGTCGGCCAGCTTGACGCCCTCGACGTCGAGGTCGGGCAGCAGCCGGTCGAGCCAGCGCGGCATCCACCAGGCGCGCTCGCCGAGGAGGTGCATGACGGCGGGCGTCAGCGTCATCCGGACGACGAACGCGTCGACGAGGACGCCGACGGCCAGGCCGAAGCCGATCGGCCGGACCATCACGAGGTGGCTGTAGGCGAAGCCGAGGAAGACCGACGTCATGATGACCGCCGCCGCCGTGACGACCTTGACGCCGTGCACGAAGCCGGAGCGCACCGCGGTGCGGGCGTCCTCGCCGTGGGCGCGTGCCTCGTGCATGCCCGAGACGAGGAACATCTGGTAGTCCATCGCGAGGCCGAAGAGCACGCCGATGAGGATGATCGGCATGAACGACAGGATCGGGCCGGGCTGTGTCACACCGAACCACGATCCGAGCCAGCCCCACTGGTGGACGGCGACGGTGGCCCCGAAGGCGGCCGCGACCGAGAGCAGGAACCCGCCGGTGGCGACGAGCGGGACGACGACCGAGCGGAAGACGACCATGAGGATGAGCAGGGAGAGGCCGACGACGACGGTCAGGTAGAAGGGCAGCGCTCCCTGGAGCCGGTCGGAGATCTCGATGTTGGCGACCGTCTGGCCGGTGAGGCCGATCTCGATGCCGTCGTGGCGCTCGAGGAGCGAGGCGGTGCGGCGGACGCCGTCGATGGTGGCCGGCGTGGCCTCGTAGGCCGGGCCGGTGCTCGGGACGACCTGGAACGCGAGCGTCTCCTTGTTCTCGCTCACGCCGAAGGGCACGACGCTGACGACGCCGTCGACCCCGCGCAGCGCCGAGGCGATGGTCGCCTGCGCGTCGAGGACCTGCGCGTCGGTGCGCGTCGTGTCGGTGCTCGGCAGCTCGGCGACGGCGACGACGGGGCCGTTCATCCCGGGGCCGAGCTCGTCGGCGACCGCGGTGTAGGCCGTGTACGCGCTGGAGCCGGTCGGCTCGCTGCCGCCGTCGGGGAGGCCGAGGCGCATGTCGAGGGCCGGCACGGCCATGACGCCGACGAGCGCGACGACCCCGAGGACCGTGAGCCACGGGTGACGCGTCACCGCCGAGACGTACCAGGCGCCGTGCTCCTCCGGCCGGTCCGCCGAGGTGTCCGGACGGCTCGTGGCATCACCCGGGGTCGCGAACCCGGCCTTGCGCCAGGCCCGTCGGGAGACGACGCGGGTGCCCATGAGGCTCATGACGGCCGGCGCGACGGTGACCGCGACGAGCACCGAGACCGCGACCGTGGCGGCCGCGACGAGGCCCATCTCGGCGAGGATCGGGATGCCCGAGAGCACGAGGGCGGCGAGCGCGATGACGACGGTGGCGCCGGCGAAGGTGACGGCCGAGCCGGCGGTCGCGACCGAGCGGGCCACCGACTCGCGCAGCGGCGTGCCGTGGAGGATGTTCGCGCGGTGCCGGTTGACGATGAAGAGCGCGTAGTCGATGCCCACCGCGAGACCGAGCATGAGCGCGAGCGCCGGTGTCGTCGTGTTGAGCTCGACGAAGGCCGTCATCGCCATCGCGCCGCCGAGGCCGACGCCGACACCGAGGAGCGCGACGAGCAGGGGCAGGCCGGCCGCGACGAGGCTGCCGAGCACGAGCACGAGGACGAGGAGCGCGACGGCGAGGCCGAGGATCTCGCCGGGGCCGATGAACTCCAGCGCCTGGGTGATCTCGACGCTGTAGCTCGGGGTGATGCCGGCGGCCTCGAGGATGGGGTCGCCCTTCTCGGGGATGAGCGCGCGGTCCTCCGGCGGGATCGACTGGGCGTTGTCGTCGAACTGCACCTGGATGACGGCGTAGCGGCCGTCCTCGCTGACCAGCCGGGTCCCGGCCGAGGCGTCGGCGACGGTCTTGCCGTCGGCGTACTGCGCCTCGCCGGCGAGGAGCTGCTCGCGGGCGTCGGCGAGCTTCTTCTCGCCCTCGGCGACCTGCCGCCGGCCGTCCTCGACCTGCGCGCGCAGGTCCGCCGTGGCCTGACTCTCGGGGTCGGTCTTCTCGAGCTGCGCGAGGAACGACTCGCCGCCCGCGAGCTGCCCCTTGGCGTCGGCGAGCTGCTGCGTGCCGCTCTCGAGCTGCGCGCGGCCCTCGTCGAGCTGCTTCTTGCTGTCGGCGAGCTTCTGCGCCGACTCGTCGAGCTGCTGCTGCGAGGCGAAGGGGTCGACGACGCGCTCGACGTGGGGGACCGTCTTCCAGGCGTCCATCGCCTCCGTCACGGCCTGCTTCTGCGCGTCGGTGAAGGAGCCGGAGTCGCTCTCGAGCACGACCCGTCCGAACCCGCCTGCGGCCGAGGGGATCTCGGTGCCGAGGCGCTGCACCACGCGCTCGAACTCGGTGCCAGGGATGGACACCTGGCTCGTCAGCGGCGTGCCGACGGTGCCGGCGAGGGTGCCCGCGACGGCGAGGACGGCGACCCAGGCGGCGAGCACGCGCCAGGCGTGCGCGGCGCACCAGCGGCCGAGGCGGTACAGGGCGGTGGACATGCGGGCCTCCGGGGCGGGAGAAGGTCGGGCGGCGGTGGGTCAGGAGGGCCGGACGGCAGTGTCCGGGAGGGCGGGACGGGAGAGGCTGTGCAGCGCATCGGCGAACATCGCGAGGAAGCCGGGGGCATCGGCGTCGGTGGGCTCGGTGACGGCGTGGCGGGCCCAGACCCGCAGGGCCGCCTCGCCGGCGCCGACGACGGTGCTCGCGAGGGTGGCGACCTCGAGCTCGGTCGGGCCCGGCCCGAGGCGCTCGCGCAGCCAGGCCTCGAACCAGTCGAGCCAGGCGTGGAGCTCGGCGAGGATGAGGCCCTTGGCGTGCGGGGATGCCTCGCCGGCGGCGGCGAGGGCGCCGATGCGCTGGACGAGCTCGAGGTCGGAGGGGTCGTCGACGACCGAGAGGAGGGAGTCGCGGACCGGCTCGCCGGCCGGCCTGGCCTCGAGGCGGCGGCTCAGCGAGGCGAAGAACTCCGCGACGCTCGCGGTGAGCACCGACTCGACGGACGGGAAGTAGTTGAAGAACGTGCGGCGCGAGACCCCCGCGCGGTCGGCGACGGCCTCGGCGGTCACCGCGTCGACGCCCTCGTCCCGGACGATCTGGTACGCCGCGAGGGCGAGGTCGTGGCGGGTCCGCTCGCGCTTGCGGTCGCGCAGCGAGGTCGTCACGCAGGTCGGTCGGGTCACCGGACCAGCGTAGGCATCCGTTGCACGCCGGTGCAAATCTGCACCCCCATGCATTCGACAGCCCCTCCCGCCCCCGGCGCCTCACCTTTTCGGGGTCACCCCGAAAAGTCCGCGAGACCCCGGTTCCGAGCCGGGGTCTCGTGGACGAACCGGGGTGACGCACTCCGAGGTCGACGAGGTGGGGGCGGCGAGGCGGGGTCAGGTCGTGCCGGTCAGGCGGTCGAGGGTCCGGCGGGCGGCGGTGGCGGCGTCGTGCGCGGTGCGCTCGTCGCGGGTGTTCGCGAGCTGCGCCCGGCGGGCGTCGTGCTCGGCCTCGGTGGATGCCGCCAGCTCGTCCTCGAGGGCGGCCACGGCGGCGCGGGCCTGCGCCAGGCGCGCCGCGACCTCCTCGCGGCGGCGTGCGGCCGAGGTCGCCCGCCGGCGGGCGTCCTCCGCCGCCTCGCGGGCCTGCTCCAGGGCGCCCTCCGCCTGCGCGGCCGCCGTGCGCGCCGCCACGAGAGCCGCCTCGTCGCGCGCCTCTCGGTCGGCCGACGCCGCCCGCCGGGTGGGCGGGGCGTCGGCTCCGAGCGCGACGACGCGCGAGAGGTCGACGGGCTCGAGGCCGCTCGCACTGACGGTGTCGACCATCCGTCCGGTCGCGAGGGCCGCCCCGACCCCCGCGTCGACCATCGCCGAGCGCAGCGTCTCCTCGACCGCCCCGGCCACCGCGGCGGACACCGGCTTCCCCGCGCCACGCACCGCGTCGACCGCCTGCCGGGCCACCGCGCGGGTCAGCTCCCTGCGCTGCGCGTCGAGGGCGCGCAGCTCGGCGGCCGCGAGCGTCCCCTGCGCCGCCCGCAGCCGGGCGCCGAGCTCGAGCACGCCGTGCACCTGCTCCGGGTCGTCGCGGACCAGCCGGTTGAGCACCCACGCCCCGGCCGTCGGCTTCCGGAGCGTGCGCAGGCGCGCCGCGAGGTCGGCGTCGCCGGACGACCTCGCCTCCGCCGCAGCCGCGTTGCGGGCCGCGGTGAACTCCTCCGGCAGCAGGCCGTAGAGCTCGTCGGCGACGTCCTCGATGCTCACCCGCCCATCGTCGCAGCCGGGGCGCTGGCCGGCACGCCGCTCAGCCGCCGAGCGACCCGACGGCGCGTGCCACGACGATCAGCGACACGAGGAGCGCCGCGGTCGCCTGGCTGGCCATGAGCAGCTTGGCCCGGGTGCTCAGCGGCATCGTGTCGGTCGGGCTGAAGGCGCTCGAGTTCGTCACCGACACGTAGAGGTAGTCGACGAACAGCGGCACCCATCCGCTCGTGCGGCTCGACGACGCCGCGACCTCCGCGACCGTGTCGTGGTCCTCGTCCTGCGAGAAGCGCCAGTCGGCGGGCGGCAGACGGTCGCGGCGCTCGCGGTGCCGGGCGACCGGGCCTCCGCGGTCGAGCTCCCAGTAGAGCAGCGCGTACCCGACGACGCCGGTGAGCCACACCTGCATCCCGCCGAGCAGCAGGCCCCCGGGGTCGGCCGACGAGTCCGAGAGGGTCGCGACGAGCATCCCGAGCGCGACGAGGTTGCTGAGGATGACGACGCCCGCCAGCCCGACCGACACCCACCGCGACCACCGCGTCCGCCGGACCAGGCGCACCGGGTTGACGAGGACGAGCGACAGGAGCAGCAGCACCTCCACCGCGGGGATGGCCAGGCGCGGCCCGACGAGCAGCGGCTGCGGCAGCAGCGCGTAGGTGACGATGGCGACGAGGACGGCCAGCGCCGGCGGCAGGCGGTGCTCACCCTCGCCGGCGCGGCGGTGCCCGAGCTCGGCGTCCAGGTCGTCGTGCGCCATCCCCGGACCGTATCGCCGCACGACGGTGCAGGACGGGGTGCAACCACACCGACCGCGCGAGGCCGGCCGACCGCCGGAGCCGGACGGGCCGGGCGTGGGACGCTGGGGGGCATGGCCGACAGCCCCAGCACCGACCGCCGCGCCGACGCCCTCCTCCGCCGGATCCGCGAGTCCGTCATCGGCGAGGACCACGTGATGCAGACCCCGTACGGCCCGCGCCGCGTGACGTACGCCGACTACACCGCGAGCGGTCGCGCGCTGTCCTTCATCGAGGACTTCCTGCGCGACGAGGTCCTGCCCGCCTACGCCAACACGCACACCGAGTCCAGCGGCACGGGCCTGCAGACCACCCGGCTGCGCGAGGACGCCCGCCGGATCATCCACGACGCCGTCCACGGGGACGACGACACGGTCGTGGTCTTCGCCGGGTCGGGCTGCACCGGCGCGATCGACAAGCTCGTCGGGGTCCTCGGTCTGCGCGTCCCGAGCGTCCTCGAGGACCGCTGGCACCTGACCGACGCGATCCCCGCCGAGGCGCGGCCGGTCGTGTTCATCGGGCCGTACGAGCACCACAGCAACGAGATCCCGTGGCGCGAGACGATCGCCGACGTCGTGACCATCCGCGAGGACGCCGACGGACGCATCGACGCGGCCGACCTCGAGGCGCGCCTCACCGAGCACGCCGACCGGCCGCTGCTCGTCGGGTCGTTCAGCGCGGCGAGCAACGTCACCGGCATCGTCAGCGACACCCACGGCATCTCCGCGCTGCTGCACCGCCACGGCGCGCTCGCGTTCTGGGACTTCGCCGCCGCCGGCCCGTACGTCGACATCGAGATGACCGCGCCGGCCGACGGCGACCCGCTGGCGTACAAGGACGCGATCTTCCTCTCGCCGCACAAGTTCATCGGCGGCCCGTCGACCCCCGGCGTGCTCGTCGCCCGCCGCGAGCTCTTCGCCAACCGCGTGCCGGTGACCCCCGGCGGAGGCACGGTCGCGTACGTCAACCCCGAGGACCACGCCTACCTGCCCGACCCCGCGCACCGCGAGGAGGGCGGCACGCCGGCGATCATCGAGTCGATCCGCGCCGGGCTGGTCTTCCAGCTCAAGCAGGCCGTCGGCGTCGACACCATCCGCGCCCGGGAGGAGCGCTTCCTCGAGCGGGCCGTCACCGCCTGGCGCGACGAGCCGGGTCTGGAGATCCTCGGCAACCTCGACCTTCCGCGGCTCTCGATCGTCTCGTTCGTCGTCCGCTCACCCTCGGGCAGCCACCTGCACCACAACTACGTCGTCGCGCTGCTCAACGACCTCTTCGGCATCCAGTCCCGCGGGGGATGCTCCTGCGCCGGTCCCTACGGCCACCGGCTGCTCGGCATCGACCTCGAGCGCAGCCACGAGTTCGAGCGCGAGATCACCGGCGGCTGCGAGGGCATCAAGCCCGGCTGGGTCCGGGTGAACTTCAACTACTTCCTGTCCGACGCGGTCGCCGACTACGTCGTCGAGGCGGTCCGGATGGTCGCCCGCGACGGCTGGCGCCTGCTCGGCGACTACACGTTCTGCCCGGAGACCGGGATGTGGCGCCACCGCCGCGGGGTCGTCGAGCCGCCGGTGCGCCTGGCCGACGTCGTCTACGGCGACGACGGCTCGGTGACGATGCCGGCCTCGGACGCGCGCGGCGGCGAGGAGATGCTCGCCGAGCACCTGCGCAAGGCCGCCGCGGTGCTGGCCGCGGCCGACGCGCCGGACCTCGGCCGGCCGGACCACCACGTCTCGGCCGACTTCGAGCACCTGCGCTGGTTCGACCTGCCCGACGGCGTCGTCGTCCGGGCCTGAGCCCGCCTCGTCCTCGTCAGAGGGTGCGGGTGGCGGTGACGGCGCCGGCGTCGAGCGGGCCGTAGAGGTGCGGGAACTCCTCGTCGGTGCCCTCGGGCGCCTCCCACCGCACCGGTGAGCTGAGCCGCTGCGGGTCGATGGTCAGCAGGACGAGCTCGTCGTCGACGTCGGCGTAGAACCGTTGCAGGACACCGGGCCACTGCTCGCTGGTCGAGAGGTGGATGAAGCCCACCTCGCCGAGGGAGAGGCCGTGCGTCGACTGCTCGTAGCGTCCGATCGCGCGGGCCTTCTCCCACTGCTCGGCGTGGGCGATGTGGAAGAGGTCGTCGGTCACGGCAGCAGGGTGTCACGAGTCGGCGGCGCCGGCCCGTCGGGGAGGCGTAGGGTCCGGCGGGTGAGCCAGCGCACGCGCCCCGCGACCCGTGACGACGTCCCCGCCATCCAGCGGATGGTCCACGCCCTCGCCGAGTACGAGCGCGAGCCGGACGCCGTCGAGTCGACCGAGCGGCACGTCCTCGAGGCGCTCTTCCCCGACGACGGCGCGACCTCGACCTTCGCGCACGTCGCCGAGGTCGACGGCGAGGTCGTCGGGATGGCCGTGTGGTTCCTCAGCTACTCGACGTGGACCGGCCGCCACGGCATCTGGCTCGAGGACCTCTGGGTCGATCCGGCGCACCGCGGCTCGGGGCTCGGCAAGGAGCTGCTCGCCGCGCTGGCGCAGGTGTGCGTCGAGCGCGACTACCGGCGCCTGGAGTGGTGGGTCCTCAACTGGAACACCCCGAGCATCGGCTTCTACGAGTCCATCGGCGCCGTGGCGCAGGGCGAGTGGACGACCTACCGGCTCGACGGCGCCGCGCTGGCCGCCCTCGCCGCCGGCTGACCGGCCGGGGTCGGTCGGCCCGACCCCGGCCGGTCACTCACGGGCTCAGTACCAGGGCGTCCACGCGGCGTAGACCGTGTTGGTCGCACCGTTGGGGTCGATGATCCCCCGCGCGCGCGCCTTGAGCGGGTCCTTGTCCCAGAGCATCGTCGTGTAGCAGTCCTGACCGCCCTCGGGGGTGTAGCAGGTGGGCGAGTGCCTGCCGTCGCTGCGCGCGACGTATCCCTGGGGGACGTACGTCTGGTTCGCGACCGGCTTGACCCCGTGGACGTGAGCCCACGCCGCGTGGCAGTGCACGGAGTACATGAGGTCGACGTACCCCCTGGCGTTGCCGGAGCCGTCGCGGATGATCGTGTGGTAGATGACCTGCTGGTCGGCGCGGCAGCCGACGTCGCGCGGGTGCTTGCCGTTGACGTCGCCGGGGCCGATGGCGGCGAAGGCCGGGGCGGCGGCTCCGACGGCGGTGCCGACGGCGAGCAGTGCGGCGGCCGCGAGGCGGCCGGTCCTGGTGCGGGACATGGGTGTGTGATCCCCCTTGGTGGGGCCGGGGCCCCTCGACGGTGCCACCCGGGACCGGGCGGCGCCGGGGACGCTACTCGCGCAACCCTGCTGCGGCGACCGGAGCAGGGGAAGGCCTTCAGGAAGGGCTCAGCCGACGGTCGCGGGGGCCCGCGGCGGGTAGGGGGTGAGCAGCTGGTCGACGGGTGCGTGGTCGTCGGTGAGGACCGGTGAGTCGCCCACCCACGCCTCCAGGGCGGCGCCGTCGATGACCTCCCAGTCGAGGTCCCGGGCGGCGATGGCGGCGCGCCATCCGGCGACGTCGATCGGTGCGGCGGAGGCGAGCACGACGAGGTTCCCGCCCCCCTCGCCCCGGGTGGCCGCCGGCGTCGCGGCGAGTGCCACGTGGTCGAACACCGTGCCGAGCGTGCGGACCTCGGCCCGGGCGAAGCCCAGCGGCTCGTGGTCGATGAGGTTGGCGGCGTAGAGCCCGTCGTCGGTCAGCACGCGGCGGACGTCGGTCAGCGCCTCGCGCGTCGTCAGGTGCCACGGCACGCTGACGCCCCCGAAGGCGTCGCCGACGACGAGGTCGAGCGTGCCGGACCCCACGGCGCGCAGACCGACCCGGGCGTCCTCGACGCGCACCCGCAGGTCGGGCCCGGTCCGCAGGCCGAGGCGCTCGGTGTCGAGGGTGACGACCCCGGGGTCGATCTCGGAGACCGTGCTCACCGTCCCCGGGCGCTCGGCGGCGAGGAACCGCGGCAGGGTCAGGCCGCCCCCGCCGAGGTGGTGGGCGCGGACGGCGCCCTCGGGCAGCTGGCTCCCGGTCGCGGCGGCCAGGGCCTTGACGTAGGCGAACTCGAGCTTCGTGGGGTCGGCGAGGTCGACGGTCGAGTGGCGCAGGTCGTCGAGGACGAGCACCCGCTCGGTCGGCCGCTCGGGGTCGCTCGTGACGACCGCGCAGTGGTACTTCGTCTCGACGTCGCAGCCGCTCGGCGCGAGCGCGGCGCCCAGCCCGCCGACGACCGTGACGACGGCGGCCGTGCCGGCGAGCCCGCGGCGCGACCCGACCTCCACGGCGACTCCGCCGACGACGAGCAGCACGCCGAGCCCGACCATGATCCAGGTGACCGGCACCCGCGAGACGAGGACGAAGCCGGTGAGGACCGTGCCGAGGATGGCGCCCGCCGTGCCGAGCCCGGACAGCCGGCCGACGACCGAGCCCGTCTCCTCGAGCGTCGACAGGCGCAGCGCGGTGACGACGGGGTGGACCGCCGACAGCAGCGCCCCCGGCACGATGATCGACGCGCCCGCGGCCACGAGGAGGAACGCGCCCCCGGCCAGCCCGGCGGCGCCACGCACGAGGAACGGCGTCGCCGCGACGACCGCCCCCGACACGACGAGCAGCAGCCCGAGCACCGCCCGGCCGTCGTGCTCGTCGGCCCACCGCCCGCCGAGCCACGAGCCCGCCGCGATGGCGGCCAGCGCGAGGCCGATGACCAGCGTGCTCGTCTCCAGCGTCAGCCCGAGATGCGGCGCGAGGAGCCGCAGCGACACGATCTCGACGACGAGCACCGCTGCGGAGCAGCCGAACACGAGCGCGACGGCCGTGCGCGCACCGATCCGCGGCTCCCGCCGGTCGGACTTCCTCACGCCGACGGGACGTTCGCGTCGAGCTCGGCCAGCCACGCGGCGGCCACGGCGTCCGACGGCATCCGCCAGTCACCGCGCGGCGAGAGCGACCCGCCGGCGACGACCTTCGGCCCGTTGGGGATCGCCGAGCGCTTGAACTGGTTCTGGAAGAACCGGCGCAGGAAGACGCCCATCCACTGCCGGATGGCCGGCAGCTCGTGCGCGACGCGGTCCCGCTCGGGGTAGCCGGCCGGCCAGGCCCCGGCGGAGGCGTCGCGCCACGCGTGCTCGGCGAGGAAGGCGATCTTGCTCGGTCGGTACCCCCAGCGCAGGACGTGGAAGAGCGTGAAGTCGTGGAGGCCGTAGGGGCCGATCGTGTCCTGGGTCGACTGGATCTTCTCGCCCTCGCGCGCCGGCACGAGCTCGGGGCTGATCTCGGTGTCGAGGATGGCCAGCAGCGTCTCGTCCGCCCCGGCGTCCCCGAGCTCGCCGTGCGAGACGACCCAGCGGATGAGGTGCTGGATCAACGTCTTCGGGACGCCGGCGTTGACGCCGTAGTGCGACATCTGGTCGCCGACGCCGTACGTGCACCAGCCCAGCGCGAGCTCGCTGAGGTCGCCGGTGCCGAGCACGATGCCGCCGCGCTGGTTGGCCGCGCGGAAGAGGACGTCGGTGCGCAGCCCGGCCTGGACGTTCTCGAACGTCACGTCGTACACGGGCTCGCCGTCGCCGGCGGGGTGGCCGAGGGCCTTGAGCATCTGCGTGGCGAGCGGCCGGATGTCGACCTCCTCCCACTCGATGCCGAGCGCCTCCATGAGCGCGACCGCGTTGCTCTTCGTGCCGGCGCTCGTCGCGAAGCCGGGCATCGTCATCCCGAGGACGTGGGTGCGCGGCAGGCCGAGGCGGTCGCAGGCCTTGACCGCGACGATGAGCGCGTGCGTCGAGTCCAGGCCGCCCGAGACGCCGATGACGATGCGCGGCAACCGGGCCGGGTTTCCGCCGCCGATCGAGCGCATCCGCTGCTCGAGCCCGGAGACCTGGATGTTGTACGCCTCGTAGCAGTCCTGGGCCAGGCGCGACTCGTCGTCGGGCACGAACGGGAACCGGTCGACGACGCGGCGCAGCCCGAGGTCGCCGGCGGGCGGCCGCAGCCGGAACGGGACGACGCGGAAGCCGGACTCCTCCGCGGCGTACGCGGAGGCGTTGTCGTCGAAGGAGCCGACGCGCATCCGCTCCTGGCGCAGCCGGTCGAGGTCGACGTCGACGACGGTGCGGCGCGGGCCGTCCGGGAAGCGCTCGCTCGCGCCGAGCAGCTCGCCGAGCTCGTAGGCCATCGTCATGCCGTCCCACGAGAGGTCCGTGCTCGACTCGCCCGCGCTCGCGGCCGCGTAGAGGTAGGCGGCGTCGCAGCGGGCGCTGGCGCTGCGGGCCAGGAGGTGGCGGTCCTCGGCGCGGCCGACGGTGATGGGGGAGGCCGACAGGTTGAGCAGCACGGTGGCCCCGGCGAGGGCGGCCTCGTGGCTGGGCGGCACCGGGACCCACAGGTCCTCGCAGACCTCGGCGTGGACGACGAGGCCCGGCACGTCGTCGGCGGTGAAGAGCAGGTCCGGCCCGAAGGGGACCTCGCCGTCGACGTCGGAGCCGGGCCACTGCGGCCGGACGAGGTTCTGGCCCTCCTGCCCGGTGCCCGCGGCGAACCAGCGCTTCTCGTAGAACTCGCGGTACGTCGGGAGGTACGACTTGGGGGCGACGCCGAGCACCTCGCCGCGGTGGATGACGACCGCGCAGTTGTAGAGCCGGTTCGCGTGCCGCAGCGGCGCGCCCACGACGACGACGGGGGTGAGGCCGACGGTGGCCTCGGCGAGCGAGACGACCGCGCGGTCGACGGCGTCGAGGAGGACGTCCTGGAGGAACAGGTCGTCGACGGCGTACCCGGACAGGGAGAGCTCGGGGAAGAGCGCCACCGCCACGCCGTCGTCGTGGCAGGCCCGCACCTGCTCCGCGATGCGCCGCGCGTTCTCCGCGGGGTCGGCGAGGGCGACGGGCAGGGTGCACGCCGCGACCCGGGCGAACCCCTGGGCGTAGACGTTCCGGAACTCCATGACCCGAGGCTAGTTGTACTCGGCCGGGACGTTGGTGACGCGTAGGCGTTGACGACGAGGAGAACCTCCGGGTGAGGTGTGGATTGTCTAGGTCCTACACCGCCCGGAGGTTCTCGTGGCCCACGCTAACGCTCGTCTGAA